>JAGLDK010000002.1 GCA_023145615.1 Ichthyobacteriaceae bacterium
TATTCAGTAATGAAACCTATGTTTTGTAGTGGTTTTTAAGTCAAGTAAAATAGATTTTACAAAACTTAAAAAATGTATTTATTCTGATTGTATTAGTGATAATAGTAGCTAAGTGCTATAATGTAATTATTTGTGTATCTATAAGGTGCTGGATAATTAATAATTAACCATTGCTTATTATTTACCGTTGTAAGTATTCATTGTATTTGATGCGCCTGCTAAACCAAAAGATTCAACTAATGATGCCGACATATTTAGCCTTTCTGCAAGTGCTTTATTTTCGTCTGACGACCATTCGCCTAAAACAAAATCAATTTGTGCTCCACGAGAAAAGTCATTGCCAATTCCGAATTTAAAACGAGAATATTTTTGAGTATTCATTACCTCATTAACACTTTTTAATCCATTATGTCCGCCATCACTACCTTTTTGCTTCAATCGTAAGCTACCAAAAGGCAACGAAACATCATCGGTAATAATTAGTACATTGTTCATTTCAAGCTTTTCTTTCTGCATCCAATAATTAACCGCTTTACCGCTTAAATTCATGTAAGTGCTTGGCTTAATTAAAACAAAAGTTCTTCCTTTAAGTTTAAACTCGGCACGATCTCCTAATTTATCAGATTTAAAACTAGTTTTATGTTTGCTTGCTAAATTATCTAATATTTTAAAACCAATGTTGTGGCGGGTATTTGCATACTCCGAACCTATATTGCCTAATCCAACTATTAAAAATTTCTTCATTATATTACTGTTGCTGGTTTTTAGTTTAGGAAATCAGTTATGTGTGTAATTTTTGTTGATTTAATTTTATGGTTCTCCTACAAATACCGAGATTTGATAAATAGTTATTATCGTTACAATCGCAAAGCTTATAATCTATATAGTGTTATCACTATTTTTCGACTATAAAGTTTGTAACGATAATACCGAATTTTAATATTTTCACTGAATTTGTAAGAGAATCAAAAGGTTTTAAATGACTTAAAAATTCAATTTAAACTGAATGTAAGTAATTGGTTTTTCTTCTTCTAAATACTGTTTTTCGTAAAAAGTTTGAATTTTAGTTACAAACTCTGGCGCACCTTCCGATTGGTATATTCTGTGATTCGAATAAACCACTTCGTGCCCTTGTCCGTGTAAAATACCTAATGTATAGCCGTGCATAAACTCACTGTCGGTTTTTAAGTGCATTAAACCATCTTCGTTTAAAATACCATTATACTTTCTTAAAAACTCATCGTTAGTAAGGCGGTGTTTTGTGCGTTTGTATTTAATTTGAGGATCAGGAAAAGTTATCCATATTTCCGCAACTTCATTTTGAGCAAAAATATGATCAATAAGCTCAATCTGAGTTCTTATAAAATGCACATTATTCATGCCCTCATCAATAGCCGTTTTAGCACCTTTCCAAAATCTGGCACCTTTTATATCAATACCAATAAAGTTTTTATTAGGAAACTCTTTTGCCATTCCAACAGTGTATTCTCCTTTTCCACATCCAAGTTCAAGTACAATAGGATTGTCGTTTCCAAACACATCTTTTGCCCATCTTCCTTTCTGAGGAACTCCATTCATCACATCTTCACGAGTAGGTTGAAACACATTTTCAAACCTATCATTGTCGTTAAATCTTCTTAATTTATTCTTTCCCACGTTGTTAAATATTTTTGCAAAAGTAATATTTTTCTTTAACATTAAAACTTAATAAAGTTTTTATTGAATGGCTTAATTTATTATATTGCTATACCAAACCCTACACCATGAAAGAATTATACACCCCCAAATTGATGTGGAAGCCTACAGAGAGTTTTTCATCAAGCTCTAACCTGCATTACTATATGCAATGGTTAGAAAATAATTTTAGTTATTCCTTTCATGATTATGATGAATTATGGGATTGGTCAATATCGGCAAATACCGAATTTTGGGAAAGTATTTTGCAATATTATAACGTGTATTATAACGGAAACTTCTCTTCGGTAACAAATAATGCAAAAATGCCTCATACTAAATGGTTCGAAGGTATTGAGCTTTCGTATGCCGAACATGTTTTCAGAAATTATACTGATGATAGACCTGCCGTAAAATATAAAACCGAAGGTGGAGATTTACACGAATTATCGTGGCAAGATTTAGCCGTTAGCGTTGCATCGTTAAAACATAAACTTGTACAACTTGGTGTAGAAAAGGGAGATGTTGTATCGGCATATTTACCTAACAATATTAATGCTACAATTTCTTTTTTAGCTGTAAATTCTTTGGGGGCTATTTGGAGTAGTACTTCTCTCGATTTTGGGAGTAAATCGGTTATTGATAGATTTAGTCAAATTAATCCTAAATTATTAATTGCAACCGATAGTTATCGTTATAGCGGTGTTACTTTAGATAAAACTGATGATATTAAAAGTATTATAGAAAATATTTCTTCAATAGAAAATACTATTATTATTTCGGAGAATTATACAAAATGGACAAATACTAATTCTGTAAATGCTAATTCAAAAAAGAGTAAGGCAGTTAATGAAATAATTAATTGGCACGAAATTGATTTTACATCAACCCATGAATTAATACACCAAAGAGTTGACTTTTCTCATCCAATATGGATATTGTACTCATCCGGAACAACCGGAATACCAAAAGCTATTACTCATGGCACAGGAGGTATTTTGTTAGAACATTTAAAATATTTGGGCTTACATAATAATGTTAAAAGTGGTGATGTTTTGTTTTGGTACACCACAACAGGTTGGATGATGTGGAATTATATGAATGCATCGTTGTTACTTGGAGCAATAATTGTTTTGTATGAAGGAAATCCTAATTATCCCGATAATTATGCTTTATGGAGCTTAATTGAGCAGGTAGGTATAAATCATTTTGGAGTAGGAGCAGAGTATATTAAAAACTCTATGACTAATGGACTTATACCTAAAAATGAATTCGATTTGTCATCGTTAGTTTCTATCGGATCAACAGGTTCTGTTTTGTTGAACGATAATTTTAAGTGGATTTATGATAATGTAAAAAACGATGTTTGGTTAACATCTTTAAGTGGCGGATCGGACGTGTGTAGTGCTTTTGTTGGTGGAAATCCAATGCGACCTGTTTATATGGGAGAAATTCAGGGTATTGCTTTGGGGTGCGATTTGGCGGTTTATAATAAAGATGCCGAAGAGGTTTTTAACGAACAAGGCGAAATGGTAATTAGAAAACCAATGCCATCAATGCCAATATATTTTTGGAACGATAAGAATTTTGAAAAATATAAAGAAAGTTATTTCGAGTATTATCCTGATGTTTGGCATCATGGAGATTTAACTAAAATAACTCCAAATGATGGTGTTATCTTATACGGAAGATCAGATGCAGTTTTAAATAGAGGAGGTGTACGTATAGGAACTTCTGAAATATATAGAGCTATTGAAGGAATTAAAGATATTGAAGATTCAATGGTTATTAGTTTAGAAAATGTAAAAGGAAATGATTCTATGCCCATTTTTATTTCAATGAAAAATGGTAAAAAATTAAGTAGTGAGCTTATTTTAGAGATAAAACAAACCATAAAAAAAGCTACATCTCCAAGACATGTACCTGATTTTTTCTTTGAGGTTTCGGCAATTCCATACACAATAAGCGGAAAAAAAATAGAAACTCCAATAAAGAAAATTTTTATGGGAGGTAATCCTGAGTCGTGTATAAAAAAAGGATCAATGAAAAAACCAGAATTGCTTGACGAGTATATTAACTTGGCTAAATTTGTGTAATAAGTATTATGATGTTTTTTTTGTGAACGAGTGAACAAAAATCTATCTGGTTTTAATAAACAGGTTAACAGTTAGAATATAATAAATATACTTTTGAGCTCGGCTAAAGGTGATTGTTGTTTTTCAACATTGTGGTATAACCAAAAAAACATGTTTTATTGCTTATAATAGTTTATTGCTGTAACACGCTGTAATCAATAAAGTTAGATGTGTAAAAATACTACAACTATTTAATATTGCTGATTTTTAGAGTATTAAGTTAATGGTTTAACTGAGTATTATTAATAGCTTATGTTGTATAGTTGGTGTTATTTATCTCATAAAACTATTCATTGGGCTTCTACCATAAGGCGAAGT
>JAGLDK010000020.1 GCA_023145615.1 Ichthyobacteriaceae bacterium
TCGGTAATATATTGTTTACGCATTGGCACAGCACTAATTGTGTTACCTTTTCCATCGCCTAAAGCAATAACATTTACTTCGGTACCTTTTACAAATTGCTGAACAATAACAGGCAATCCCCATTTAGCCGAAATTCTATTAAAATGCCCAATAACCTGATCGTTGTTATATGCAATATATGCGTCGTAGAACTTACCTTTTACAAGTACTGGATATTCAAATTCTGTTGAAATTGTAGATACTTCGCTTAACGAAGTAATTCCTTTACTTTTAGGAACATCAATGCCATATTTTTCGCCAAACGAGTTTAAATTAAGTTTTTCTCTTTCGTTGAGCTGAAACTTGGTAGGCAAAAAAGTTTTAATATTAAGTTCATTAAAACGAGGTTCGGCCGATATAAAAGTTAAAAGTTCGGCATCGAAATTAGGAATTATAAAATCTAAATCCTCAACACTATTTATATACTCAATACGATTTAAAAAAGCATCGGTTCCGTTTGATGGGTATGGAATTTGATACACCTTATCCGATACATTATCCATATAAATACCTGGCTCTAAATTTTCGTAAGCCAAGCCAATTATTCTAACATCAAACGATTCGGCCTCACGCAAAGCACGAATTACAGGAACTCCAGGCCCTGGATTATCAGTATTATTTAAACCTGTTACGGCAATTGTATATTTTGGTTTATTCATTTTAATTTCTATTTGTGCTTTACCACTCAGCATTTATATATGTTATTTATCCGTTTTAATAGCGGTGATAAAACCAATAACTATTATACCAAACTTGTTAAATAAACTTAGTTTTCTAATAAATTATGATGCTTCAGCATTCCTAAAAAATCCTCATAATTACGTTCGGCAGTAAATTCATCAATTTCATATTTATTTAAAACATGAACCAATACATCCGATTTTGAAAGTTGCTTTTGAAGTAATTCTAAAATTTCTCTACCAATTTCGTTTAAAGTAAACGAATCGCCCGAATTAGGATCGAATACAAAACCTGTTTCGCTTATCGCAATATTTCTTTTTAATTTCATAGCTTATTTTATATTTTTAAACTCGGTTACAGTAACTCCTGTTTCTTTTTTAAACTGACTCGACAAATACTGTACACTACTATAATCCATCATATACGCAATTTCAGAAAGTGTGTATTCCTCCAAAAGTATAAGTTCTTTTATTCTGATAATTTTATTCTGAATAATAAATTTTTCAAGAGTAATGTTTTCGTATTTCGAAAATAATTTTGATAATTGCTGATAACTCAAACCAAGTTTTTCGACTAAATAATCTGACTTTTGCACCATTGAATTAACGTTATTCATTTGATGAATAAGCTCAACAACCGCAACTTTAATTTCATCAACAACACGCTCTTCTTTACTTAATAAAACTTCAAAACCATCAACTTTAAGCAATTCGTTTAACTGCTTAATAGTTGGTGTTTTATCAGAAAAAATAATTTTTGCACTGCCTAGTTTAATATCAATTATTTCGAAATTATTATCTAACAAAATATATCTCACCAATTTTAAACAACATCCGCAAACCATGTTTTTAATAACAACTGTTTTTTCAAAAAAACTATCCATTAATCAAATTAATAAGTATTAGTTACAAACACACATTACTTCCTTATTGCTGAAGCAAAGTAAAACAATAAACAAACGTATTGTGTTATACAATTCGGTGCACGTTTTATACACAATGTATAAATAGTGCAAATAAATACACATTACTCTTAATTTGTGTTAACACAATATGCAAAAACATTACATATCCATATTAAAACATAAATCAACACAAGAAACATTTCCTACGTAAGCAAATAAACACACTTGTAAAATAATTTTTAAAGCACAAATAAAATGCATCACATTTGCATTGCAATTAAAAAAATACAATTGCTTACTTACAAAGAGTAATTATAGTACGTTTTTTCATAGTAATATTTTGGGTTAGTTTAAAAAAACATCATTCCATTTAAGGCATGAAACTTTTTTTGAAACAAATTAAACCATAATTAGAAAAAAATAGCCAAACCAAACTAATAAAACAAAATGAATTATTCAGAATATAACGCAAGCACAGCTAACGAAATAAAAAACTTATTTATTAAAACTTTTTCCGATTCGGAAGGAGAAGAAGAAGGTTTGGTAATTGGAGAATTGGTAAATAACATATTATTTAATACCGATAATTTTTACTGTTTTGTTGCAACTGATAACGATAAAATAATTGGTAGCGTGTTTTTTACTGAACTTACATTAAACAACACAAAGGCAAGTTTATTATCTCCAATGGCAACGCTAACCGAATATCAAGGAAAAGGATTTGGACAAGAATTAATAAACTTCGGTATTAACACACTAAAGAATAATGGTACAGAACTTGTTATGACTTATGGTGACATTAATTTTTACTCGAAAGTTGGTTTTAGTCTTGTTTCCGAAAAAGTAATAAAAGCTCCATATAAACTATCGTATCCCGAAGGTTGGTTAGGAAAATCATTAATCAGCAACAATATAAGTCCTATTGCAGAAAAACCACAATGTGCGGAAGCATTCCATGAAAGTATTTGGTAATAAAAATACAAAAAGTTACAACTGAAAAAGGTAATACAAATGAGGTGTTACTGAAGTTAATTCAGTAGATTTTAAACAATAGTTATTTTGTTTATAAACCGATAATTAATAAAAAAAGCTCAATACATAGTATTGAGCTTTTTTTATTTGTTATTTGTAAATTACAACTTCATATTAATCCCAAAATTAAAACCAAAACTTCCGAAAGGTTTTTGCTCAATAAGTTTAGTTCTTGGCTTTGTATCATCATAACTTATATCTTCTTTATCTACCGAATACTCCGTTACAAAATTATCTTCCTTTTGATTTATCGAAAGCTTTTCAAGTTTATCTTCTCCATTTTTTAAATAAGTAATTAATTTTCCTTTACTAGGAGCATACGACATACTAACAAAGGTTAATTCTCCGAATAATGACATATTACGACTAATTGGATAATACACTCCTAACACAGCATTTGCTCCATAAGAAAAGCCTCCACTATATTCATATATAGTTGTATAATACAAATCATATTCGTTATTTTCTTTTTTTGATTTAGAAACATCTTCTGTAATACTTCCCATTCCTAATATAAATCCAATTTTAACATAAGGATTAATTCCTCTTCTAGATGCTTCTATAATCATGCTAGGATTAATCCTTAACATATTTGATTTAAACTTATTTGTAATTAATATTTTTTTCTCTTCATGAATTTTATTAATTCCACCACCAATAAGATATGAAACGCCTAATTCTACTCCTATATTTTCTTTAAACACGTACCCAATTGAAGCATCCATATTTAATCCTTTACCAAAAGAACCATATACCGCCTCATGCTGATATTCTTTTTCTGTATCAATACTATTAGCTCCAAAATTCTGAGATCCCATAGCAAAATTATAACCTGCATTAAGTTTAACATACACTTTCTGTGCATTTACATTACCTGCAAACATAATAACTAGAACAGCAGTTAATAAAGTAATTTTTTTCATATTGTTTATTAATTGAATATAAGTTAGCTAATGTATCAAATAAACATATTACAAATAATATGCACTATGATATAAATCATTGTAGAATTCATCTAAATTAACAACTAAGTACAGAAGGTAAATTATTTATAATATAACGCAAATACAGTTACCGAAATAAAAAACCTATTTATTAAAATAATAAAATTAGTTGTAATTACTCAGCAGGCTTAGGTTACTTTTCGAATTAAATATTGGCAATTAAACTTATGTATGATACTAAAACTTGTTATGTATAACCTTTAATCAAGTTTACATTGTAAAATATGAATTACTATAAGATAAATTAGTATTTGCAATTTTGAAACAGCCTGATTTTACGGGTATTTATACCTACTTAATAGTTACGGTTGATTATGAAAACAGTAAATCCAAAACAACATAAGCACTATTTAAGCCCTATTGCAGAAAAGATACTATGCACAAAACATTAAAAATAAAATATATGTTTCCGCTATTTTGTATAGAAAAGACTACTTACTAAATATTAATTACTGATTTTAGCCAAACTAAACATGTATATAATTAATTTTAAAGTTTAAACTTTTTCAGAAACATGACCACAAACTGCCCTTTATGTAATAGTGCTTCCGAAGTATTTTATCAAACCAAAAAACAAACATATCATAAATGTAATAATTGCAATGGTGTGTTTGCTGATAAAAGTAATTTACTAAGCAATGCTGATGAAAAACTGAGATACGAAAATCATAATAACGATATTGAAGATCCAAAATATCAGCAATTTGTATCGCCAATAACTTCTTCGGTTTTCAGAGATTATTCGGCAGAAAACAAAGGTTTAGATTTTGGCGCAGGACCAGGACCCGTAATTTCGAAAGTATTGAATGATAAAAATTATAACATAAAGCAATACGACCCTATATTTCACAACCATAAAGAACTGTTAAATAACACTTACAATTATATAGTTTGTTGCGAGGTTATAGAACATTTTTACAATCCTAAAAAGGAGTTTACACTTTTAGACAGCTTGATAACCAAAAAAGGGAAACTGTATTGCATGACAGAAGTGTATAATAATGATATTGATTTCGAAAAATGGTATTATAAAAACGATAACACTCATGTTTTTTTCTATCATAAAAAATCACTTAAATGGATTGTTGATAATACTAATTTTGTGGATGTTAAAATAGACGGAAGATTAATTGTGTTTTCGAAATAAATATACAAATGAGGTTTAAAGTAAAATTACACACAAATAATAAAACTAATTTTCAAAAACACACATCTATAAAACAGTAATAAATATTTGCAATAGTATAAACAAGTTAATTATACACACATATATTAAGTTGTTTTAAAAAAGATAAAACACCGTTAAAAACAGTAAAAGCCAACTTAATTTTAATGAAAATAAATGTTAAAATAGTTGATTTTATTTTTTTTAGCGGTTGCAAATTATTTTAAACTAAAATATTTTATAACAATAATTTAGTTATTACGTACCATACTACTCTTATAATACTGATTATCAACATAAACTAAGCACATATCACAACATAAAAGGTGCATATAATTACAATTTATAATTTGCATTAATAATGACTCTTAACCGCTAAAAACATCAACATTTTTTTTTAAATTTGTGCTTTATTTGAAAAACTATAAATAATAGTCGATGATTAAAATAACATTGCCTGATGGTTCGGTAAAAGAATTCGAACAAGGCGCAACTCCGTTTGATGTTGCCAACTCTATTAGTAGCGGTTTGGCTAGAAGTATAATTTCTGCAGAAGTTAATAATACAATTGTAGAAACCACAACTCCTATCACCACGGATGCTACCTTAACGCTTTTTACTTTCGACAATAGAGAAGGAAAAGATGCTTTTTGGCACTCATCGGCACACTTATTGGCTCAAACTTTAGAGTTTTTCTACCCTGGAGTTAAGTTAACAATAGGACCATCAATTGAAAATGGTTTTTATTATGATGTTGATTTTGGTGAGGAAACTTTAAATGATAAAGATTTCAAGAAGATAGAGGACAAAATGTTGGAATTTGCTCGTGAAAAAGCACAATTTAAACTACGTACTGTATCGAAACAAGAAGCTCTTGACAAATATAAAGCTGAAGGAAACGAATATAAAGTAGAGTTGATAGAAAACCTTGAAGATGGTACTATATCATTCTGCGACCACTCTAACTTTACTGATCTTTGTAGAGGTGGACATATTCCGAATACAGGAATTATTAAGGCTGTTAAAATTATGAGCGTTGCTGGTGCATATTGGCGCGGTGATGAAAAAAACAATCAGCTTACTCGTGTATATGGAATATCTTTTCCTAAACAGAAGTTGCTTAAAGAGTATTTAGAGAAATTAGAAGAGGCTAAAAAACGAGATCATCGTAAATTGGGTAAAGAATTAAAGTTATTTACTTTTTCTCAGAAAGTTGGTCAGGGTTTACCACTTTGGTTACCTAAAGGTGCTGCTTTAAGAGAAAGACTAGAAAACTTTTTAAAGAAAGCTCAGAAAAAAGCTGGTTACGATCAGGTTATTTCTCCGCATATTGGTGATAAAGCATTATATGTTACTTCGGGACATTACGCAAAATATGGAGCAGATTCTTTTCAGCCAATACATACGCCAAACGAAGGAGAGGAATATTTATTGAAACCAATGAATTGCCCTCACCACTGTGAGATGTTTAAAGCACAGCCTTGGTCGTACAAAGATCTTCCTGTACGTTATGCCGAATTCGGTACGGTTTACCGTTATGAGCAATCGGGAGAATTACATGGTTTAACTCGTGTAAGAAGTTTTACTCAAGATGATGCACATATTTTTTGTACTCCAGACCAGTTAAACGAAGAATTTAAGGCGGTAATTGACTTAGTAAAATATGTTTTCGAATCGTTAGGTTTTGATGATTTTACTGCTCAAATTTCGTTGAGAGATAAAGAAAATAAAGAAAAATATATCGGTACTGATGAGAATTGGGACAAAGCCGAAAATGCTATTATAGAAGCTGCCAAAGAAAAAGGTTTGGTTACTACTACAGAATATGGCGAAGCTGCATTCTATGGTCCTAAACTAGATTTCATGGTAAAAGATGCAATTGGACGTAGCTGGCAGTTGGGAACTATTCAGGTTGATTACAATTTACCTGAGCGTTTTGAACTGAGTTACAAGGGATCGGATAACAAAGATCATCAGCCAATTATGATTCACCGCGCACCTTTTGGGTCGATGGAGAGGTTCATTGCTATCTTAATTGAGCATACTGGAGGTAATTTCCCACTTTGGTTGACTCCTGAACAGGCTATTATACTGCCAATCAGCGAGAAATATCATAATTATGCGAAAAAGGTTTCACATTTGCTAGAAAATTCCGAAATTCGCACTCTCATAGATGAACGTGCTGAGAAGATTGGTAGAAAGATTCGTGATGCTGAACTTTCTAAGATTCCATTTATGATTATAATAGGTGAAAACGAAGAAAATGAAGAAAGAATTTCTATTAGAAAGCACGGAGAAGGTGATTTAGGAAGTTTTACAACTGAAGAATTTACAGCCTTAATTTACAAGGAAATAAATAAAAATTTGAAGCAGTTCAACTAGTATTAATTAAAATTTCAGAGCCATAGCTATTAGAAGAAAAAGAGGCCCACGTCCTCTAAGAGTCATTAAAGAGAACCCACACCGTACAAACCGCGAAATTAAAGTACCGGAAGTAAGATTGGTGGGTGACAATGTGGAGATAGGCGTCTATCCTACACGTAAAGCCATGAGCATTGCACAAGAGCAGGAATTGGATTTGGTAGAAATTTCTCCAAAGGCAGTACCACCGGTATGTAAAATTATCAACTATAAAAAGTTCTTGTACGATTCTAAGAAAAAAGAAAAAGAACTTAAATCGAAAGCTTCGAAAGTAGTTATCAAAGAGATTCGTTTCGGACCTCAAACTGATGATCACGATTACGAGTTTAAGCGTAAACACGCCGAGAAGTTTTTGAAAGAAGGTTCAAAACTTAAAGCTTATGTATTCTTTAAGGGTCGTTCTATCATTTTTAAAGATCAGGGACAAATTTTATTATTAAAATTAGCTCAGGAACTTGAAGAATTTGGTAAAGTAGAACAAATGCCAAGACTAGAAGGTAAACGTATGACTATGTTTATTGCTCCTAAAAAGAAATAAATTCGGCTATTAGTTTTACTGTTTGTTATTTTATTTTTATATGAATCACAAATAGTAAAACTAATAGTTATCAGAAAGATAGTGTATAGGAATAAGCTATTCAAAAACTGAAAGAAGATGCCAAAATTAAAAACAAAATCTAGTGCTAAAAAACGTTTTAAGTTAACAGGTACTGGAAAATTAAAGAGAAAACACGCTTTTAAAAGTCACATTTTAACTAAGAAGACTAAAAAGCAAAAGAGAAATCTTACTAAATCTGGATTAGTACACAAGGCTGATGTTGCAAACATCAAACAACAACTAAACTTAAGCTAAGATTTTTTTTAGGGCGGAAGTTTAAGTGGTTCTTCAACATTAATTATTAGCGTAATAACTAATAGTTAAATTGAACAACAATACACTAAAATTAACAAACTAAAAGGTAATAATTTATTAACCATGTAGTGGCGCAAATTTAACTAAGTGTGCTTAAATGCATCGCCCTCTACAAAATAAAAACTGAAAATATGCCTAGAGCAGTAAACGCAGTAGCCTCAAGAGCTAGAAGAAAAAGAGTATTAAAACTTGCCAAAGGTTACTTTGGAAGAAGAAAGAACGTATGGACAGTAGCAAAAAACGCTGTTGAAAAAGGTTTAACATACGCATATAGAGACCGTAAAAACAAAAAACGTACTTTCCGTGCATTATGGATCACTCGTATTAACGCTGGTGCTCGTATCAACGGATTAACTTACTCTCAGTTAATGGGTGCATTAAAAGCTAACAACATCGAATTGAACCGTAAAGTTCTTGCCGATTTAGCAATGAACCACCCTGAAGCTTTCAAAGCAATTGTAGCGAAAGTAAAATAGATTTTATTATAACAAAATAATATACTTATTCCTATACATGAAACCGTCTGTAAGCCTTGTGCTTGCAGACGGTTTCTGTTTTTACTAGCTTTTTGTTTTGCTACTTTATACAATTTTGCAAAACGTAACATTTAATAGTTTTTGATATTTTTTTACTGAATTTGTATAGTAAACGAACACCTATACGGAAACCTAGAACATATGTTATTATGAAAGGAGTGATCAAATTGAGAGAAAGCAAGACCAATATACATGGAGAGTCACCTTTAATATATTTCATCAGAAATAGCGAAAATAAAATAAGTATTCAAACAGAAATTTTCATTTACCCACAATACTGGAAAAATGACGAACTTCTTTCCTCCCATCCTGATTATCATCGCTTGGACTATATTTATCCGAAAAAAAAGCATTACTTAAAAAAACAGTTTACGAAGCCCAACTTCAAAATTGGGATATAAAACAAATTCCAACTTTCTTAAAAAACGATGAAAAACAACAATCAATTGATTTCTTTGAATTTTTATTAGACTATGCCGCAAAACTTAGAAAAAACAATAATGTTGGACACGCAAAGGTAGAAAAACGCCTTATTAGCATCCTAAAGCAATACCACCTTAAACGCAAGCCTCCGGTAAACTACACACAAAACTTTTAAAAATTAGCCACAGTTGGCAGTAACTCATTAAGTTTATTAACATGATGCGAACCAATGTTAGAAAGTACAGAGTTCAACCATTTAGATGGGTTTATATTATTTGCGGCACACGATCACAAGAAAGAATACATCATTGCTACTCTTTAAGCTGAGTAGTGAGAGCCTGCGAAAAGGTAATTCTTTCGACTTTATCTTTCGATTGTACGGGTATAGTCGATTCATCACTTTTTAGATAATCAGTATCTAGCACTGATTTTACCAAATTACCATAAAGCGGCTCAAGGAGTTTACTTATATGTACAAGCCAACCATTATAAGTCGATTCGGCAATTTTAACTCCCTCTAGTCGAAGAGTTTTTAGTTGACGATGAAAAGGCAGATAATCAACAAACTTGTTAATAATCATCCAAGCAAACAAGCTAACTCCTGAGTTAGATTTAGGAAGAACCATTTCTGGCATATCGACAGTTACAATAGTTCCTTGGGAAGTAGCATATTTTGGCCTAACAATTCTTCTAACCCAAATTGTAGCAAGTTCATTTTTATTATAACTCCATTGGGGTAAACTACTTATATTAAAGTTTATTTTTTTGGAGCTGATATTTTAGTAAAACATTCCGCTGTAATTACTTTTTTAATAGGATTATTATCATAAGTTTTAAGCCAATGATAAAATATAAATCTACCTATTTTTTTACTTACAAAATGTAGCTTTATTTTTTCCACTTTTATGCCATTGCTCTATTATACCAATTATTTTATTTTGATTCTGTTACTTACGTGATGTCATATCTTAAAACTTTATGGTCTTCAAAGATATTTTAGTTATGTAATGTGAATCAAGATGTAGTTGGGACGGAGGCTTATATCTAAACTATAAATACAGAAATAATTATCCATAAAAAAATCCCCGATACAAAAAATGTATCGGGGATTTTAATTTCAATAAAAATATTAAACTTAAACAAACTAATTAGTTTTACTGTTTAAGTATTATTTTTTGTCTTGATTCTTTTTTTCAATATCGTACATTACTGGAGTTGCAATAAATAAAGATGAATATGTACCAACTACAATACCCACTAATAATGCAAACATAAATCCACGAATAGTTTCAGAGAAAATAAAGATTGATAAAATTACCAAGAAAGTAGTTAACGATGTGTTAATAGTTCTACTTAAAGTAGAGTTAACAGCATTGTTTAACATTGCTTTAAAGTCTTTATTATCTTTATTATCGTTAGTTACCTCTCTAATACGGTCGAATACAACCACTGTATCATTCAACGAATAACCAATTACAGTAAGAATTGCAGCAATAAATGCTTGATCAATTTCTAATGAGAAAGGTAAAATTCCGTAAAAAATTGAGAATAACGAAAGTACTATCATTGAATCGTGGAATACAGCTACTACAGCTCCGGCAGAGAAACCTACCTTACGGAAACGTAATAAGATATATAAGAACACAACTACTAATGAGAAGAATATTGCCCAGAAAGCCGACTGCTTAATATCGTCAGCAATAGTTGGACCAACCTTAACCGATTGCATAATTCCTACATTATGATCAGTACCACTAACAAACTTTTTAAATGAATAACCTTGAGGTAAGTGACTTTTCAATCCATCAAAAAGCAAGTGGTTAACTTCGTTATCAACCTCTGTTAAATCAGAATCAATTTTATATTTTGTAGTAATCTTAACCTGGTTAGATGCTCCTAAAGTTTTTACTTCAGGAATCATTTTATTACCCGATTCATCAATAAATACTGTTGAAAGAGATTTAGAGATATCCTGAGTATTAACAGTATTTTCGAAACGAACTGTAAAAGTACGTCCTCCAACAAAATCAACACCTTGGTTAAGTCCTTTAGTCATTAAAGAAACAATACCTAATAAAATAATACCACCCGAAATCATGTAAGCCATTTTTCTTTTTCCTAAGAAATCGAAGTTTGGATTAGCAAACCATTTATCAGTACCTCCTGTTGAGAAAGTAATTTCTTTACTATTAACAAGTTTACGCTCAATTAACAATCTAGTAATAAATATAGCAGAGAATAATGAAGTAAGAATACCTATTATTAAAGTTGTTGCAAAACCTTGTACTGGTCCTGTACCAAATGTAAACAATATAATACCTGTTAATAAAGTAGTAACGTTTGCATCTAAAATAGAAGAATACGCTTGGTTGTAACCATCTTTAATAGCCAACTTTGTACCTTTTCCTTTTCTAAGTTCCTCTCGTACACGTTCGTAAATAAGTACGTTAGCATCAACCGACATACCAATTGTAAGTACAATACCTGCAATACCAGGTAAAGTTAATACAGCTCCTAAAGATGCAAGAACACCAAATATAAATAAAAGGTTTGCTGCAAGTGCAATATCCGAGAATAAACCAGCTTGTCCATAGTAAAAGAACATCCAAGCTAATACAATTAATAAAGCAATACCAAACGATAAAACTCCAGAATCAATTGCTTCCTGACCTAATGAAGGTCCAACAATTTCGGCCTGAATAATTCTTGCCGGAGCAGGAAGTTTACCAGCCTTAAGTACGTTTGCTAAATCCTGAGATTCAGTAACCGTAAATCTACCTGAAATTTGAGAACGTCCACCAGAAATAGCTTCATTTACACGAGGTGCAGAATATACATAACCATCTAAAACAATAGCAATTGATCTATCAACATTTTCTCCTGTAAGTTTATACCAAGCACTAGCACCTGCCTTACTCATTTCCATTGAAACAACTGGCATGTTACTTGTTTGGTCGAAATCAGAATTTGCATCAGTAATAACATCTCCTCCTAATGGTGGAGCGTCATCTCTGTTCGATTTAAGTGCGTATAACGAAAGTCTGTTTCCGTTTCTAGGGTCGGGCTTAGCCTCCCATAAAAACTTAACATACTGCATATTCATAGGTAAAAGCTCACGAACTTCGCGTTTAGCTAAATACATATTAATTGCAGCTGTATCTCGTACCGAAGCATATCCTATTACAGATGCACCTTGGTAAGTACGAGGGTCAAGTTTCGAGAATAATGGATTATTTGTAGCCGAAACATCTTCCTGAAGATCTTCTTTTGGCTTACTATCAGCCAATAACGAATCAACCTGAGACGAAACAGCTTTCTTAATAGCATCTTCTTTAGCAGTATCTACTTTTTTAGCTGGAGCTTCAACTAAAGTTCTTAAACGAGCATTAGCAGCTTGTAAAAATCCAGATACTTGATCGTTTGTATAAGTTTCCCAGAATTCAAGTTCTGCAGTAGATTGAAGTAATTTCTTAACACGTTCGGCATCTTTTACACCAGGTAATTCAACTAAAATTCTACCAGAATTTTCTAAACGCTGAATGTTAGGTTGAGCAACACCAAATTTATCAATACGGGCACGTAATACAGTAAAAGCACGGTCAATAGCACCGTCAGCTTCTTTTCTAATTACACTTTCAACCTCAGCATCAGTCATGTCGAAGTTTACTTTTCCGCTTAATTCTCTGTTTCCAAAAATATCAGATGCAGATAATTTAACTTTCTTACCTTGCTTTGCATTTTCCTTTTCAAACGCATCAAAAAACAAAGTTAAATAGTCGTCCTGACTATCAGCTTGCATTTTCGAAGCCTCAGCTAATGCTGCATTAAATACAGGATTACGAGTTTCATTTGTCAATCCAACCAATATATCTTTTACAGAAACCTGTAAAATAACATTGATACCTCCTTTTAAGTCAAGTCCTAAATTTAGTTCTTGCTCTTTTACTTCCGAATAAGTAAAATCCTTCACTCCTAAGAAACTCATTACCGGCTTATCAGCAATAGAATCTAAGTAATACTGTTGCTTAGCAACATTTCCATTACCATATTCTACTGCACTCGATTCAACGCTTTTAGCTTTAAACGTAAAATAAAGTTGATAAACACTAACAAGTGCCAATAGGAAGGTAAAGAGTCTTAAAGTCCCTTTGTTCTGCATTACAATTTGTTTTTGATAGTTTGTAAATATTAAGCATTATAAAATAACCAATACTTAATATATTCTTCATATTAATATAGTTTTATTACAACTACATTCCGCAAATATATAATTTCAGCTCAATAAATCACAACCTCAACCTTGCTTTATTTTTGTTTATCAGTAATATCTTACAATTCAAACCTATTTATACTAAAAAACAACACACTTTACTACTAATAACTAAAATTAACACATTAATTAACACTAAAAACCACAAAATAATCAGCTATAAACTATTTAAAATCATGGCATGTTCTTACGCTATCGCTACAGGTCGGGCTTTCAGCTAAATCTTTTTGCAAAAAAAGCAAAAAGGATACCGTTTCAATCTCTCATGCAAAAAAATACAAAAACAACCATGCAAAAGCCGTTAAATTTAATCAACCAATAACAAAATAATCATACTGTTTGTTTTTTGTAAAGCACAAAAAGTATTAGTAAATAATGGTTAATTATTCTGCACTTATAAATACAAGTTAATTTGTATTTATATACACAAATAATAGTATCATATCTCTTATCTAAAACTCTCACATTACAAAATCAACAATAATTTTATGGGTAGTATATTTTATTCAAAAAACTACTCATCGAACAAATATTCCACACCTCTCAAAAATTATTATATCACTACACTAAAGCATAAATTTATACTACTAAATATCTAGTATATAGATTCATTAAATATAAAAACACTTACAACTTTTATAGCACTGATTTTAAGAAACTAACATTGAAATAAAAAAAACAATTTTGAGAAATAATTTTTTATAACTATCTCATTTTTCATGCATTTTAATCAGTACACAAGTTTAATTTATTATAACACAATTAATCACTACCCCCTTTAAAATATTGTATTACCTATATAAATACGCCTGCCTAAACTACAAATGAAAAATCATAAAAAAACAAATTAAGATTAAACGGTTATTAGTACAATTTTAACAAATCTCAATATGAAAACAATTTTTACTCTATTGATTTTAGCAATTACAATAAGTAATGTTAATGCAAAAAAAATAATCGAAAATTTTGAGTTTAATACACAAGAACATGTTGATAATTTTGAATGTACCGAGGTGGTTAATGATTTAATTATAGCTTCGGAAGGTTGCAACCAAATAACAAATCTTGCTAATCTAAAAGCTATTAAAGAGATTAAAGGCAATTTGTACATAACTAACAATAAAGAATTGTTAAGTTTTACTGATTTATATAATGTTAAAATTGGTGGTAGTATTTATATTTCAGGAAATACTAAACTCGATACTATTGGCATTAATACAAGTTCGGTATTTGTTGAAGGTATTTATATTGATAATAATAATTCGTTAAAGTGTGTAAAAGGACTTGATAAAATAATAGATATAAATTCAATATATATAAGTAATAATAACAAGCTTGAAGTAACTCCTAATTTTAATTCGTTAAAAAACATAAACTGCAAATTAGAAATTACAAACAACTTTATAGTAACAAAATTGGGATGTTTCAACAATATAGATTCTATTATTGGAGAACTTATTATTACAAACAACAAATCGTTAACCGACTCTGAAAATATATATAATCTGCAAAAAAAATCGGTAGTATGTAATATTCAAAACAATAGTATTTACACGTCGGATATTGAGCTAATGAAAATACTTGATAAAGGAGAAGGTACATTATGTTTTACATCCCAAAAACAAGTAGACGAATTTTGCAGTAGCTACACTAAAAGCTCTTTTAAGGGGGATATAATAATTCAAAAAACACAAATAGAAAATTTAGATGGCTTAAAAAACTTGACGCATATATACGGCATGATAATAATAAAACAAAATGATGTTTTAAAATCAATTAATGGGTTGATGAATGTAAAAACTGTTAATAATTTAATTATATCGTTTAATGATAAATTATTAAAATTAGATGGTTTAGATAAAATTTCGGACGTTGAAAATGATATTATAATATACCGTAATACCGAGCTAACTGATATTAAAAGTATAAAACATAGTTTTAATATTGGTGGTAAACTTATAATAGAATCGAACCCAAAATTAACACAACTACAAACTGAATAGTAAAGCAAGTTAAGTAATGGTTAACACTCCGTTAAACTAGATATTAATAATGTGTAATTATAAATTCAACACTCTAAAAACTAACAACATAAAACACTAAATAGTTGTGTTTTTTTTTACACTTAACATTTACTAATGTAAATGTATGTTACTACAAAAAGTAACAAACTATTATTCTACAGTATTTATACTAATAGATTTATTTTTATTCTTAATTATAAAACCAAACACAAAACACTAATCATTTAAAGCACAAACACTTAAATAAAACATTTATTTATATTGAAAAAAGAGCCCTTATCGGGTTCTTTTTTTTGTACTTTTCTAATACTTCAGGGCTAAGTAATTAGCATATAAAACTGAATAAAACTAATAAGACACTTTTTAATTACTAAAAATATATTTTACATAAAAAATCAGTCTGTTATTAAAATATTGAAATACAATTTCAACACACTTTGTTTTCAATATTTATATCAGCATAAAAAAAGTATTATATATTTTAAACTATTAATAAAGTCTTAAGCCTAACAACTAAACCTTTAATAAAATGAATGAAACATTAGTAAAAGATCAGTCGGCTATTGATGAAGTATTAAGTAAATTAAAACTTAACGGCACAAATTACGGTACTGCAATTGGGTCGGATTTTTTCAGTTCTGAAGAAACCGAAATTTTAGATTCTACATCTCCGGTTGATGGAAGTAGTATTGCAAAAGTTGCTACAACTTGCGAAAAAGATTATCATAAAGTAATTGATAGTGCTGCAAAAGCTTACGAAGATTGGAAAAAAGTTCCAGCTCCTAAAAGAGGAGAAGTTATCAGACAGTTTGGTAACAAACTTAGAGATGCTAAACAGGAACTTGGTACGTTGGTTTCTTTTGAAATGGGTAAATCATTACAAGAGGGACTTGGAGAGGTACAGGAAATGATTGACATATGTGATTTTGCTGTGGGACTTTCTCGTCAGTTATATGGATCAACAATGCACAGTGAACGTCCTGAACACCGTATGTACGATCAATATCATCCTTTAGGTGTTGTTGGTGTAATTTCGGCTTTCAACTTTCCTACTGCTGTTTGGGCATGGAATGCTGCATTAGCCTTAATTGCAGGTGATACAATTGTTTGGAAACCATCAGAAAAAGCTCCATTATGTGGTGTTGCTTCTCAAAAAATATTGGCAGAAGCTTTAGAAGAAAACGGTTATTCAGGTGCTATTTCTGGATTAGTTACTGGAGATTACAAAATTGGCGAGTTAATGACTGCTGATAAAAGAATTCCTTTAGTATCGGCAACCGGATCAATAAGAATGGGTAGAATTGTTGGGCAAGCTGTTGCTAAACGATTTGGTAAATCATTACTTGAGCTTGGTGGTAACAATGCTATTATTTTAACTCCAAATGCCGATTTAGAGTTATCGTTAAAAACTGCTGTGTTTGGTGCTATTGGTACTGCCGGACAAAGATGTACATCTACCAGAAGATTAATTATACACGAAAGTATATACGATTCGGTACTTGAAAAGCTGAAAAAAATATATTCGAAAATTAAAATAGGAAACCCATTAGATGAATCAAATCACATGGGACCTTTAATAGATACTCTTGCAGTTGACACTTATTTAAGTGCAATTGAGCAAGCTAAACAACAGGGTGGTAAAATGCTTGTTGAAGGTAGCAGATTAAACGAAGAAGGAATGCAATCGGGTTGCTATGTTTCTCCTTCAATTGCTGAAGTTAAAAATGAGTACGAAATTGTACAAAACGAAACTTTTGCTCCTTTATTGTATGTTATGAAATATAGCACTTTAACTGAGGCTATTGAACTTCAGAATGGTGTAGTACAAGGTTTATCATCGGCAATTATGACTTCCGATATGAGAGAAGCTGAACTTTTCTTATCTCAACAAGGATCGGATTGTGGTATTGCAAACGTAAATGTTGGTACATCGGGTGCTGAAATTGGTGGTGCTTTTGGTGGAGAAAAAGAAACTGGTGGCGGTAGAGAATCGGGATCGGATGCTTGGAAACTTTACATGCGCCGACAAACAAATACCATAAATTATGGTTTAGGTACTCCTTTGGCACAAGGTATAAAATTTGATTTATAACAAAATAAATTTACTAAACTCCTTATTAAAAAGACAGTTACACTTAGTGTAACTGTCTTTTTTTTGTATGTTTGCCGACATAACCAAACCTTACTGTGAGAGATTTTATACTTAACCAATATACATTATCGTTTACAATACTGATTATCATACTTGTATCGATAATGGCAGATGCTATTTTTATCAGAAAAAATGAACTTTCTAAAAATCATAGAAATTCCGTTTTAATAATAATACTTATTTATTTAATAAATATTGTAACTCAATATTATAAGGAGTCAGATAATTTGGTGACATTTTTTTTGATTAGAGATTTCTTATCATACATAAATATTCTTTTCTTTCTCAAAATATCTCATCATGTTACAGGAATAACTGCTAACACTAAAAAATATTTTACAATATATAATTACATTGCTTTTGTACTTACATCCATTTTTATTTACTTATTAATTTTTAATGAATCACTTTTATATTTAGACTACGAATTACATCTAAAAAATAGAATTTATTTTTCATACAATCCAGCATTGTTTATGAAAATAATAATTGCAATTTCAATACTTTTAGGGTATTTAATATTAAGTATATTAATAAAAAAGCTAATAACCGAAAAAAGCAATTCTAAATTTAAAGTAGTAGGAGCAATAATTAGTATAATGGTAATGGTAATTCCGGCACGGTTTGAAATTAGCTTTTCGGATGCCGATTATTTTCAGTTTTCTGAAGCATTAACCGTAATTATAATTAGTTATTTTATATATACCGATAGAAAGTTAAAAGATTCGTTTCCTAAAAACATAAATGAATTTTCGATACAAATAGCCAACATATCAAAACTACAATTATATGTAGTTATAAGTATTACTTTAGCAATTTCAATTCATATTACCGCAATTATTATTTATTATTTAATACACGGAACTATACTAAACGACGTTTGTTTATTGGCAATTACAAGTCCTGTAGCATTAGCTCCAATAGTTGTAATTGTAATATCTACTTTGTTAAAACAGCTAAACTCATCAATAAACGAATTTCACAAAACTTATCATAAACTTGAGTTGGCTAAAAAAGATGCGGAACATGCTAATATTGCAAAAACCGATTTCTTAGCCACTATTAGCCACGAAATTAGAACTCCTATGAATGCTATTATTGGTATTTCGGAATTAATAAAAGATAATGCTACAAGTAATAAAGACATTCAATATTCTACCAACATTTTAAATAGTAGCGAGAACTTAATGTTAATTGTAAACGACTTTTTAGATTTATCTAAAATTGAAAAAGAAACCATTACTATTAATAAAGAAACTTTTAACATTCGTGAAACAGTAAAGGAAACTATTTTACTTTACAAAAAATTAGCTATCAATAAAAACATAAAACTAGATTTAAAAATAGATAATTTGGTTGATGAAAATATTTATACTGATAAAAAAAGATACCTTCAAGTACTTAACAACCTAACCAATAACGCTATTAAGTTTACCGATAATGGTAGTGTTACAATATCAATATTTCAAGAAAAAACAAACAATAAACAAACATCAATAATAACTAAAATACGAGATACGGGTATTGGTATTGAACAACATAACTTTGCCAATTTGTTTAACGATTTTTATCAGGTTGAAAATAAAAAACAAGTTGAAGGTACTGGGTTAGGGTTGGCAATTGCCCAAAAAATTACAAAAAAACTTAATGGAGAAATCAATGTTATATCAGAGTATAATAAAGGAACTGAGTTTACTTTTACTATAAAATATAACCCTGCAAACATTAAAAACAATAACATTGCAAACATTATTACTACAAACAACACTCCAAGTTGTAATACGTTTGCACAAATTAATCCTACAAACATTTTAATTGTCGAAGATAATAAGATTAATCAGATGCTTATAATACGTGTTTTAAAAAATTTAGGTTATTCTCCTAAAATTGCAAACAACGGTAAAGAAGCTATTGACATGGCATTAGAAAATGATTTTGATTTAATTTTTATGGATTTACAAATGCCAATTATGGATGGTTTTAAAGCTACTAAGTTAATTTTAAAAGAAAAAAACAACACTGTTATTATTGCTTTAACGGCTAATACGTGGCTTGATGTTAGAGAAAAATGTATGGAAATAGGAATGCAACATTACATATCTAAACCATATAAAATAGATGATATAAAAAATGCCATTATCAATATAAAGCATAAACAAATTGCACTAACAGTTTAAAATAATGATAGCTAGTATACTTGAAAACACATACGAATTAAGTTTTTTAACGCTTATTTTATTGTTGGTAATTGTATTTTTAAATGAATATCGAAATGAAAGAACATCAACATCTATAAATTTTCAATATTCTATAATACTAATAATAGGTATTTACATTATTAATGTAGTTACAGTTTATATAGATGACGAAAATGTATTGGTTAAATTATTTTCGGTAAGAAATTTTTTAGGTCGACTTGTGCACTTATATTTTTTATTAATTGTTTTAGAAATAAGTGGAGTACATAAAAAATACGCCAATATTGCCAAGGTAACTTTTGCTATTTTTACAATTGTTTTTATAGGATTTTGCTTAACTGATAGAAGCTACATTTACACCAATTATGTAATTGAAAATGACGACTTTAGTAAACAATATAATTTTACTGAGGGAATTTTTAACGTGGCTTTGGTAAGCTTACTAAGAATTTTAGGATTAGTAACATTTTACAATTTAACAAAAAACATTATTACAAAAGGTATTAATACCCCCATAGTAAGCATTGGTTATTCGTTTGTAATTGTAATATATTTAACTAATACGGTAATATCAAAACTATCAATACAAATTACTACACTTAACTACTACCAGTTTTCATTGGCAATTGGAACTATTACAACTTCGTATTTTATAAATTCTAAACTTAGTTTAGATGACATTTATAAGAAATGGAAATCTCCATCAATGGCAATTTCATATATTTCTAAAACACATACCTTTATTTTCATCTATATATCGTATGTAATTAGCCAACACTTAGTTATTTTTTCGTACAAATATCTGTTTTATGGAGTTGTAGATTATAAAGTTTCTAACACTGCACTATTAACATCGTTTGTAATTACTCCTCTTACTTCAATTATTATAGCTATAATAGTTGAATCGCATAAAAACTACCTAGCAAAGTTATCGGAAGGAAATAAAAAAATTAACGAAGCCATTAACAAAGCTAAAGAAGCAAATATGGCTAAGGGTAACTTTTTATCAACAATAAGTCATGAAATTAGAACTCCAATGAATGGTATTATTGGAATGGCCGAACTACTTAATAAAGACACAAACGACAGCACTGTAGAGTCTTATTCTGATAAAATTGTTACAAGTAGCAACAACTTAATGACGGTAATAAACGATATACTAGACTTATCTAAAATGGAAAAAAGCAAACTTCCACTAACTATAAAATCGTTTGGCATTGAAGGTTTAAAACATCAAAATATACTTAAAAAACATAAAATATCAGCCGAAGAAAAAGGACTTACTATAAATTATTTCAACACTTCAGAATGCACACATTTACATACCGATAAAACTATATTTTTAAGAATACTTAATAACATGGTTAGTAATGCAATAAAATTTACAGATAAAGGCAGTATTTCTATAATATTTAGTAGCAAAAAATTAAACAACAACACTACAGAGTTTATTACCGAAGTAAAAGATACAGGATTAGGTATTGATTTAAATAAAACAGAAAATTTATTTGATAAGTTTCAACAAGCCGACACTTCTAATACTCGTAAATTTGGAGGAACGGGTTTGGGATTAACTATATCTAAAAAACTTAGTATTTTATTGGGTGGAGATATTAGTGTGAAATCTGAAATTGGAAAAGGATCGACATTTAAGTTTTCAATAAAATTTAACGAGAACGATATTGATATTAGTAATTGTAAATTAAAGCCTAACACCAATATTAATAATTGTATTAATGGTAATAAATTAAATATACTTATTGCCGAAGACAATAAAATTAATCAGCTAATATTAAATAGAATAATAACAGATTTAAACCACAACACAGTTATAGCATCTAACGGAGAAGAAGCTGTAAATTTAGCTATAAACAATCATTTCGATTTAATTTTTATGGATATTCAAATGCCTAAATTAAATGGATTTGAAGCTTCTGCACAAATAAAAGAACATTGTAGTAACAATACTATTATTGGAATATCGGCAAATGATATTGACATAAATAAGTATAAAAACTTTTACTCTACAATTTCAAAACCATTTAATAAAGATGATATACAAAGTGCTATTGAAGTAATGGTTAATTGTTAATTAATTTTATTCTATGACAAATACAGTGATTTTATAAATCGGTATAATCGTTACAATTTCAAAATATTATAATAGATATAGCGTTATCACTATTTTCAGATTATAACGTTTGTTACGATAATAACGAATTTTAATATTTAAAGAACCATTTGTTTTTAGCATAAAAAAAAGGGGTTAATTTAACTTGAA
>JAGLDK010000021.1 GCA_023145615.1 Ichthyobacteriaceae bacterium
TTCAAGTTAAATTAACCCCTTTTTTATGTTTTATTTTTAATACCGTATTAAGGTTTTAAGTACGTTGAAATCTTAATAGATACATCGCTCCAAGTTTTGGTAACTCCATCGCTTCCGGTGTGATGAGAAATACACTTATCATTTAAAGCCGATATTGACTTTTCTCCTTTCCAATTATCTAACAAAATTGATGACGTAATTTTAAGAGTATCGTTATGCACAGCGTAAGTAAATTGGGTTTTACTTTCAATTCCGTTCATTTTAATGGCTATTAAACCCTTCCCTCCTATTACATCAACAAACTTACCGTAAATGGTATCGGTATCAATCATTGAACCAAAAAAGATGTTAGATATTAAATAGTCTCTTGATTGGTTACCTGAATATACCGACGATGTTGGTATGGCAAATTTGGTTGAGCTAATAATATCTTCAACAGTATTTGCACTTCCATCATTTTCAACAAAAATTTCGTTGAACGATCCTGATACAGCAACTTTATTGGTAGTTTTAAATGCAGTCCATTCAAATAAAGTATTGGCGTGCACATAAGTTAATCTTCCTTTTTTTGCTGTTAAAACACTTTCGTTTACAACATCTTTGTTTTGCTCTAAAGTCTTTTTGTCGTGATTTGCATCAACGCACGATTTAAAAATACTGACGGTTAAAAACAGCATCAATAAATTAATAATAAATCTGTCAATCATGATTGGATAGTTTTTCTTATTTGGTATTACAAATAATGAAAAAAAAACCACATATCAACTACAAAGTAACATGATATATATACATAATTATTAATAATTAAAACATTCCTAACCAATTATATTTAGCAAGCATAGGCAGTGTAACTCCTAGTATAACAGACGAAGTAACAAGTATAAATTGTTGTTTCTGAATTTTTAACAAAATATCTAAGCCAAACGATATTAAAATAATAACTCCAACTATGGCTAATTGCCCTAATTCAACACCAATATTAAATCCTGAAATTGAATAAAATAATTCATTAGAGTTACCTATTAATGCCTTTAAATAGTTTGCAAATCCAACTCCATGAATTATCCCGAAAAACAATGCCAAAACATAGTAAACTTTTAATCCTTTACCTGCCGGAATTTTTCCACCTCTAACAATATTTAATATTGCTGCTACGGCAATACTTAACGCAATAAACGCCTCAGTTATTACCGAATTATAGCTAATTAAATCCATTATAATTAAAACCAATGTAATTGAATGTCCAATTGTAAAAGATGTAATTAATATAAAAAGCTCCTTCCACTCTTTTATAGAATACAACACTGTTAATGCTATAATAAATAAAATATGTCCAAAACCATTTGTATTAAGTATATGAGTCATCCCTAACTCTAAAAAAGTAATAAAAGTATTCATATGTTTGTGTTATTTGTGTGTGGGCATTTATAAAAGTGGGTGGTTGTTGGTTGTTGTTATTTGTTTTCCGAATACAATCGGCCTTGCCATGTATTACGTTGCTCCATTCTGTCTTCAATTTCTTTCTGAATATCTCCAATACGTCCTGCCTCCCAATTTGGTGCAATTCTAATACTTGGCGGTGCTTCGGATGTTAAGCGTTGTACCGTAATATCAGGACGAAGTAATTCCATAAAATCAATTACAAAATTTATGTATTCGTCTTTACTAAACAAATCAAACATATCAGGATTAGTAGCATATTGCTTTGCCATAATTGTATTTTTCACAATTTGCAACTGATGAAATTTAATAGTTTGTAATGGCAATACATTTATATCGTGTACCTGATTTAGCATACTTTCTCGGCTTTCGCCAGGCAAACCAAACAACATATGTCCGCCAACATCAAAACCTCTACCCGAAGCTCTTTTTATAGCATCGGCCGAACTTGCAAAATTATGACCACGATTTACTGCATCAAGTACAATATCGTTTGTCGATTCTATTCCAAATTCTAAATCTATATAATAGTCTTTTGCCAACTCTTCAATATAATCGAGCTGTTCGTTTGTAGTAACATCCGGACGGGTACCAATTACCAATCCGTTAATATCGGGATGAGAAAGTGCCTCGTTATAAATACCTTTTATAGTTTCGAGAGTACCATAAGTATTTGTGTAACTCTGAAAATAAGCTACAAACATTGCAGTACGTTTGTATCGTTTTTTCAGAAATTTAAGTCCGGTATTTATCTGATCGGTAATGTTATTTGCCTCTCGGGTATATTTAGGTGTAAAACTTTCGTTATTACAAAAAGTACACCCACCTACTCCAACAGATCCATCTCGGTTAGGGCAAGTAAATCCGGCAGAAATAGAGACTTTTTGAACTCTTCCTCCATACTCTTCTTTCAATCGTGCCGATTGTGAGTTGTAACGCTTATTATCTCCCCAAGCAAATAATATTTCTTCTTTATTTTCCAAATCCTAAAAATTTAATTTTATTTAATTGATGTGTTTTTTAAGCGGATATTACCTACTTAAAACCTCATCGAAAAAAAACATATTTATTAAAAACTGGTAAAGTATAAATGTTAAAAAGGAGGAACAAAATTGCTCCTCCTTTTTTAATACTTTAAACAAAGTTATTCTATTAATCTAAAAACAACTTTAATATATCGTTTCCGTTTGCTAATACAACCAAACTCATTAAAATTACAAAACCTGCAATTTGTGCATATTCTAAAACTTTTTCTGATGGTTTACGTCCCGAAATCATTTCCCATAACACAAATACAACGTGTCCTCCATCAAGTGCAGGAATAGGTAATATGTTTAAGAAAGCTAACATTATTGATAAAAATGCTGTAAAACCCCAGAATCTGTGCCAGTCCCAAGTTGGAGAAAACTGTTTTCCAATTGATAAAAATCCACCTACCGATTTATAAGCTCCAGTATCAGGATTCAATATCAATTTAAACTGCTTAATATAACTTGTAAGCATATCTTTTGCTTTAATAGCTCCAACAGGTATTGACTCTAACAATCCGTATTTCATTGTTTTTACATCGAAATACTTTTCCATATCCGCATCTAAAGCCACTCCTATTTTTCCTGCTTCAGGTACAAAAACATCAAACTCTAAATTTTCGGCACCACGTAAAACACCTAATTTAATGCTATCGCCTTTATGTTGAGGAATTGATTTTATGTATTCGTTAAAATACAACATCTCTTTTCCGTTAAGAGATACAACTTTATCTCCTTTTTTCAATCCTGATTTTAAAGCTTCAGAATCGGCAGAAAAATCACCAATTAAATAAGGAATACGTAGAGAAATAAATCCTGGAGATTTTATTGCTATTTCCTTAGCCGATGCCTCAATAACAATATGTTTGTGCTGTCCGTTACGTTCAACATCAATATTATCTGATAAAATTATTTCGATAGGAACTTGATTAAATTTTTCAACTTCGTTACCTCCTATTTTCAATATTTTATCTCCGCTAAGTAAGCCCAATTGCTCACCAACCGAATCAACTGCAATACCGTATTTGTTAACCGATGCTGTAGGAACATATTGATCGCCCCACGCATAAGCCATACCCGCATATATTACAATAGCTAAAATAAGGTTTACAACAACTCCACCTATCATAATAATAAGACGTTGCCAAGCTGGCTTAGATCTAAACTCCCATGGTTCGGCAGGTTTACTCATCTGCTCTTTGTCCATAGATTCGTCAATCATTCCAGCAATTTTAACATAACCTCCAAGCGGAAGCCATCCAATACCATATTCGGTACCTCCTATTTTCTTTTTGAAAAGAGAAAAATAAGGATCGAAAAACAAGTAGAATTTCTCTACTCGAGTTTTAAATATTTTAGCAGGAATAAAATGTCCTAACTCGTGAAGTACTATTAGTAATGATAAGCTCAGAAAAAACTGCGCAGCTTTAATCAGAATTTCGTTTATTTCCATCTATTGTCGTTTCTTTAATGAGCAAATATAAAATTTTAATTAAATTAATACTCAATTTTTTACATGCTTGATATTTTTTGTTATTAAATAATAAAAGAAAAAATTGTATAACTTTAAATATCAAACTATTAAATATTAATTTATTTTCTATTAAAAAAAATTAAATACATAATTATTTAAATTTAATAGCCTAAAACATGAAATTGAACAAACTTATATATATTATTTTAATAACATTTTTGCATGTATTTTTTAATACAACATCGGTAGCACAAAACAAAAACCATCTTAAAGTTGGGTTGGTATTAAGTGGTGGTGGTGCAAAAGGTGTTGCACATGTTGGTGTTATAAAAAAAATAGAAGAAGCTGGTATAAAAATAGATTATATAGGCGGTACAAGTATGGGTGCAATTGTGGCATCGTTATACGCAATAGGTTATAATGCCGATCAATTAGATAGTATTATTAGAATAATAAATATGGGCGAATTGGTTGACAGTAAACCTATCAGAGAACATCAAACATATTTTAAAAAAACATTCGATAATAAAGCTTTTGTATCATTACCTATTCATGATTGGAAAATTAATTTACCCGAAGGATTATCAACAGGACAGGACGTTATAAATAAGTTTAACGAGCTAACCCGCAAGTATCATGGGCATCAAGATTTTTCGAAATTCCCAATTCCTTTGGTTATTATTGCTACTGATTTAGTTAATGGAGAGTCAGTTGAATTTCATGAAGGAAATTTACCTCTTGTAATGAGAGCTAGTTCATCTTTTCCAACTCTGTTTAAGCCTGTAAAAATTAATGGTAGAGTTATGGTTGATGGTGGTGTTTTAAATAATTTTCCGGTAAAACAGGTTAAAGAAATGGGTGCCGATTTAATTATTGGAGTTAGTGTTGAAGATGGGTTGTATAATAAAGAACAGCTTAACTCTATGAATAATATTATGGAGCAAATCTCTTCGTTTCAGATGGTTAAAGAGAGCAAAAAACAATTAAAATTAGTTGATGTGTTTCTTAAACCCAATATTAAAGATCTTACGTTTGCTAGTTTCGATCAAACAACCGAAATAATTAACAGAGGAGTAAAAGAAGCCGAAGACAACTACAGCAAGTTATTACAAATTGCAAAAATGCAAAAAAACACTACCAAAATTGAATGTTCGAACTTTAAAAACAAACACAAATATATAATATCGGATATTGTAAGCGAAGGAAGTGTTATTTACAATAGTAGTTATATATCGAAAAACAGTAACCTAAAAAAACTACCTGCCGAAGTATCAATTAACGAAATAAATGATATTATATACAAACTTGAAGGAACAGAAAATTTTGATCTTGTTACTTATCAGCTATTAAAAGATACTTTTAAAGATACTTATACTTTAAAAATATCGCTTCAAGAAAAACAAACAAGTTTTTTTTTAAAATTAGGAATGCACTACGATGATTTATATAAATCGAGAGTTTTAGTAAACTTTACAAGTAACAATATTGATTCTGGAACATCAAAAATGATTTTAGATTTGATAATTAGCGACATGCCAAAGTACCGTTTCTTATATCATAAAGAAAACTCGAAATGGCCTGGATTCTTAACTTTTTCGGACTTTACAAAGTACCAAGTTGGTGTTGCTACAAAAGCCTTAGGAGAACTCGAAAATTATTTTCAAGGAACATATATAAATTTAAACTATCGAGATTGGACCAATTTATTAATGGGACAAGAAGCTATACATGACAATTTATTACTTGGTATTGGTGCCGAAATTAAACACATAAAATTAAGTAGCACATCTTTACGTCCTAAATCGGATATTGATAATAATGACAATAATAAACCTTTTATTTTTGATAATTCATGGTTTACAAGTCCGTTTATTGAAATTCATACCGACACAAAAGACAACGAACATTTTCCTACTAAAGGAATATATTTAAAAGCCAATTTAAAAGCTATAATTTCATTATCTCAGGAAAATAATGTTAATAAAGAAATAAAATTAAACCACCCAACAACTTTATTTAATCTAAAATTCGAACATACATTCTCGGTACTTCCATCTTTGTATTGGACAAATACACTAAATACAAGTGCAAATTTCGGAGGTAAATTATCGTCGGGATACAGCTATACTTTTGGAGGGTACAGTAAAAATTTAATAAACAATAATCATAGCTTTTTAGGATATTCGTTATACGGAATAATACCATACGTAAACGATGGTTTTATTAAGTATTTAACAACAGTACGATACAAAATAAAACCCGATATTTTTGTAGCATTACATGCTAATTTCTTAAACACATCGAATAGCGACGAAGAATGGTACAACTTTAACAGAGTAGATTATTATGGATATGCTGCCAGTTTAAGTTATCAAAGTTTTATTGGTCCTATTGAAGCTGTTTTAGAGTATAATCCTGGAACAAATTATTTTAATACCAACTTTGTTTTTGGTTACTGGTTTTAATATTTTGATTCTCTAGTATATTCCTTAATTTAAATTAAACAGATTAATAAAACAGACACAAATTACTAACTGTTTCTTAAAAAAGCATCACAGTAACCTAATGTTTTTATTATAATTTAACAAAGTGCTATTACATAAACAAAACAAATTCGTTTATTTGCAAACTTTAAAATTATACTGAATAATATATTTAACCATAATATTTAATTTTTTTGACTACAATAAAACAATTATTAAGCCAAACTGCCATTTATGGTTTAAGTAGTGTAATAGGTAGAGTTTTAAACTTTTTATTAGTTCCGCTTTACACTGCAATTTTTGCAAAAGAAGAATATGGAGAAGTAAGTATTTTATATGCTTTAACAGCAATGTTTAATGTATTTTTAACTTACGGAATGGAAACTACATATTTCAATTTTATAAGCAAAAAGAACAATAAAGATGTGTTTTCAACTTCAATGATTAGCATTATTGCAAGTTCAGTAACCTTTTTAATTATTGCTTTATTATTTAGTGGCAAAATTGCACACTCATTAACCTTCGATCAACATCCCGAATATATTAAATACCTTATTTGGGTACTAACTTTCGATGCTGTTTCGGCAATACCTTTTGCTAATTTACGTCATCAAGGAAAAGCATTTAAATTTGCCATTATTCGACTTACAAATATTGCCATTTTCATAGGTCTGAATATTTTATTATTGATAGTAATTCCAGCATTAATATCAAACGGAGTAAATTTTGGTAGCTACACAAGTACATTTTCTACACCAAAACTAAGCGTAATATTTATATCAAATCTTATAGCAAGTGCTGTTACAATATTTATGCTGATTCCTACTTTTAAAAATACCGTTTGGACTTTTAATTCAAGCCTATGGAAAAGTATGATAAAATATGGATGGCCAATATTAATAGCCGGTACTGCAGGAATTATTAACGAAACAATGGACAAGTATTTTTTATTAAATATGCTTCCCGAAGATATAGCAAAAGGACAAATTGGTATTTATAGTGCAAATTACAAAATATCAATTTTCATGACATTATTTATACAGGCATTCCGTATGGGTGTTGAACCTTTTTTCTTTGCCAAAGCAAAAGACAAAGATGCACAACAAACCTATGCTTATGTTATGAATTATTTTATAGCTGCAATGGCCATAATATTTTTAGGATTAGTAGTTAACCTCGATATATTAAAACATTTTATTCAGAACGAAGAAATGTGGGAAGGCTTAGGAGTTGTACCAATATTACTATTAGCAAACCTTAGTTTAGGAATTTATTTAGGTTTATCGGTTTGGTATAAGGTAACCGAACTAACCCGATACGGAGCATGGTTTTCGTTTGCCGGAGCTATAATTACAATTACACTAAACATTTGGTTAATTCCTATAATAAGCTACTACGGGTCGGCATGGGCAACATTGGCTTCATATTCAACAATGATGATTTTATCATACGTAATAGGTCAACGCATATACCCTATTCCTTATAACATGAAAAAAATAGTTTTATACATATCATCATCAATAGTACTTGGATTTTTATCTCTAAAACTTTTCTCAGGTAATATTATTATCGGAAATATAATGTTTGTGTGTTTTATTTTGATGATTGCATTTTTCGAATCTACATCGCTTAAAAATATTATATTAAATAAAAAACAATAATTACAACGTAAAAACAAAAAAATATCCAACAAATTCAGTGATTTATATAATTCTTGAATCTGAAATTTCAATACCGTTACTGTAGATGATAACGGCAATAACAATTCCTCTACATTTGTCAAATATCCAAAATAATAAAATTTGAGTAACACAAACCAATAATTAATGGTTGTAATATTTTTAGTTTAAACAATGAATTTGTATCTTAAAATTATACTCAACAAAACTAATTTACACTTAATAAATGGACGTTAAAGTAATTAACAAATCGAAACACCAATTACCCGAATACGAAACAATAGCTTCGGCAGGAATGGATATTAAAGCCAATATTGATACTGATGTTGTGCTTAAACCTTTAGAAAGAGTTATTATAAAAACCGGAATTTTTATGCAAATACCAGTTGGATACGAAGCTCAAGTACGCCCTAGAAGTGGCATGGCAGCCAAACACGGAATTACTGTACTTAACTCTCCAGGAACTATAGATTCGGATTACAGAGGAGAAGTTGGAGTAATATTAGTAAACCTATCAAACGCCAACTTTACAATTAAAGATGGAGAAAGAGTGGCTCAGTTAGTTTTTGCAAAACACGAGCATATTAAATGGAATCAAACAGAAGAACTTGACTCTACAAACCGTGGAGAAGGTGGATTTGGATCAACAGGAAAATAAAAACACAACTATTACCAATATAATTAAATTATATACAATATCCTTTATTAGTATATTGAACTACCCTAAATAAAAAACAAATTAATTATGAAGATTATAGTACCAATGGCAGGACGTGGATCTCGTTTAAGACCACACACACTTACAGTACCAAAACCTCTTATACCAATTGCTGGAAAACCAATTGTACAACGTTTGGTTGAAGACATAACAAAAGTAGTTGACGAAAAAGTTGACGAAATAGCATATATAATTGGAGATTTCGGACACGAAGTTGAACAAAAACTTATTGATATTGCCGAAAGCCTTGGTGCAAAAGGTACAATATACTATCAAGAATCGCCAATGGGTACTGCTCATGCAATTGCCCAAGCCGAAAAATCGTTGAAAGGACCTGTTGTTGTAGCATTTGCCGATACTTTGTTTAAAGCTGATTTTACTTTAGATTCATCATCGGATGGAGTAATTTGGGTTAAGCAAGTTGAAGATCCAAGTGCATTTGGAGTTGTAAAAGTAAATAAAGAAAATACAATTACCGACTTTATTGAAAAACCAAAATCATTTGTTTCGGACTTAGCCATTATAGGTATTTACTATTTTAAAGATGGTGAAAATCTGAAAGATGAAATAATGTATTTAATTGATAATAACATTATTAAAGGAGGAGAATATCAGCTTACCGATGCTCTTGAAAACATGAAACTAAAAGGGAAAAAATTATCTCCCGGTAAAGTTGATGCTTGGATGGATTGCGGTAATAAAGATGCTACTGTTGATACTAATAAGCAAATATTAGAATACGAAAAAGGCAACTCTTCTTTAACTTCATCAACGGCAATTATTGAAAATTCATTGATTATTCAGCCTTGTTATATTGGACCTAATGCAGTAATTAGAAATTCGAAAATAGGACCACATGTTTCTATTGGAACAGGTACTGTTATTGAAAGTTCTAATATCGAAAATTCTTTGATTCAGAATAGCTCTTTATTAAAAAAAGCAAATCTCGACAACTCAATGATTGGTAATAATGCCAGATATTCGGGTACTGCTTATTCTATTAGTATTGGAGATTTCTCTGTTTTCGA
>JAGLDK010000022.1 GCA_023145615.1 Ichthyobacteriaceae bacterium
TTGGCTAATGTTGCCCCAGTTGCAGATTTCAGCTATAATGCCGACGAATTATCGGTTTATTTTACAGATGTTAGTACTGATGCTGATGGTAGCGTAGAATCAAGAAATTGGAACTTTGGAGATGGATCAACATCAACATCACAAAATCCAACACATAAATATACTGTTGCAGGTACATATACAGTATCGTTATTGGTTACCGATAATAACGGAGCAACTAATAATAATCAGAAATCAATAACAGTGGTTGTTGCAAATAAAAATCCTATTGCTGGTTTTAGTTTTAATACTTCTGATTTAAGCGTTGCTTTTACTGATAATAGTAACGATACCGACGGTTCAATATCGTCAAGAGTTTGGGATTTTGGAGATGGAGCAACTTCATCAGTACAAACACCTACACATTCATACTCATCGGCAGGAACTTATACTGTTAAATTAACGGTTGTTGATAACGATGGTGCATCTGATACCGAAATTAAAACCATAACTGTTACAGAAGCAGAGGAGGTTGTTGAGGTAATTGATTTAACAGCAAGAGCATCTAAAAAAAGAGGTGTGCGTATAGTTCAATTAAATTGGAGAGGTGCAGATGGTAGTGTAACTGTTTATCGTAATGGTAGAGTTGTTGCAACAAATGTTTCGGCTAGTAGCTTTTCTGATAATTTAGGTAAAAACAAAGGAACTTATAGTTATAAAGTATGTGCAAGTGATGGCTCATCTTGTTCCGAAGAAATTTCGGTAAACGTAAGGTAATTGTTAACGAGTTAATACTGATAATTCTAAACAAATATAGCTTATGTTTTTTTAGAATTAAACAAAAAAAAGAGTCTGCTTATTTAATAAGCAGACTCTTTTTTAATTTTATAAAAGTTAGATTTATTTAATACCTAACTTCTTTTTTGCATCATTTAAAATGTCTTTCGATTCTTTAGCAAACAAAAGTTGACCTTTTGAAGAATCAAGAATATAATCTAATCCTTTATCTTTAGCTACTGCATCAATTGCTTTTTGAGCTTTTTCAAGAATTGGCTGAAGTAAATCAAATCTTTTCTTTTGAAGTTCTTTTTGAGCATTTTGTTGATACTGTTGAATACGCTGTTGCATATCTTGCATCTCTTTCATACGAGATTGGTTGATTGATTCTGTTTTAGAACTTGCTTCAGTATCATACTTTCTTCCTTTCGATTCAAATTCAGCATACATTGACTTGAACTCATCATCAAAAGTTTTTCCTAACGATTGTAATTCCTTTTCTATTTTAGCACTTTCAGGCATTAATCTAACTAACTGTTCAGAGTTAATATGTCCAATTTTTACCTGTGCATTTGCACCTGTGCTTAATCCTAAAATTAAAACTACAGCAATAACTAGGTTTTTGATTTGTTTCATGATTTGTTATTTGATTTTTGTTATTTACTTATTTCTGTTTCTACTATTTTTATACTTAAACTACATGTCTTTAATTCTCTTTAAAACACGGTCCGAAATATCATACTTTTTATTGTAATACAACATAATTAAATCGCTTGATTTATCAAAAACAGCACCATATTTTTTCTTTTTTGCAATACTTTGTACTGCATTAAAAACTTGGTCTTGTATTGGTCTTACAAGTTTTTTACGTTGAGCAATTAAATCTCCTTCTGCACCAAAACGTTTTTGTTGTAAATCTTCAACTTCTTTCGATATTGCGTTAATTTCGGTTTCTCTTTCTTCAATTAAATCTTTAGTTAGTAAAACTCTTTCATTTTCAAGAGAAATTCTTTTACTATCTAAATTTACTGATAAAGCATCAATTTCTTTTTGCCAATCTCTAGCCATAGCATCTAATTTGCTTTGAGCTTCTCTGTAATTAGGCAAGTTTTCTAAAATATACTCAGTATCAACATAAGCCCATTTCTGAGCATTAGCATTAATTCCTAAAAGGAACAAAAATGCAAAAAGAATAATTTTTTTAAGCTTCATGGTGTTGTTTTTAGGTTTGGTAATTTTAGTAACAGTATTGCTTTTATCAAAATTTAATAAAGTATGCAATTACATATTAATAGTGCAATTGTGCAAAGTTTATTATTTAAATAATGTTAATTAATAATATTATATCTTTTTTTAATATTAAAATACTTAAAAAAAACAAGAAGCATTTTAATATTTAGTTTTAATACTGCACAAAAACTTAGTAAGAGTTTTTAAATGCTATTATTTTGCTTAAATAAATTAGTATTTATATATGCAGGTAATTAACCATTAATTCTTATGACATAAAAAATCAATCACTATTCAAAGTAAATTAATATTTATTTTGAATAGTGATTGATGTAATTTTTATAATTGCTGACCAATAACAAAGTGAGTTTGCCAACCCGATACTTCGTTTGTGAAATTATTAGGAGAGTCGAATCCGTAACCGAAATCAACACCTAACATACCAAACATTGGCATAAAAATACGTAGTCCTGCACCTGCCGATCTTCTAATTTCAAATGGCGACATGTAACTAAATCCATCCCACGATCCACCTGCTTCGGCAAAAGCTAGTGCGTATATACTCGATGATGGGTTTAATGTAATAGGGTAACGCAATTCCATTGTAAACTTGTTGTATAAAACACCACCGTTGCTCGATGATAATGATCCGTCAGGATAACCTCTTAAAGCAATAATTTCTCTACCGTCCATTGTAAAGTTAGCCATTCCGCTACCTCCTAAATAAAATCGTTCGAAAGGAGGTATACCTAAATCATCGTTATAAGCTCCTAACGCACCAAAGCCTGCAAAGGTTTTTAATATAAGTTTGTCTTTCCAAAGGCTAGTGTACCAATCGGCCGAAAACTTAACTTTATAAAACTCTAACCATTCAAATTTTTCTTGATCGGTTGCGTTAGTAAAATCTTTTCCATTAAGTAAAGAATAAGGAGGAGTAACTTTTAACGATGTTGAAAATTTAGATCCTTGAGTTGGGAAAATAGGATTTGGTCCTGATGAATTTCTACCTAAAATAATTTCGTAACTAACGTTGTTTGAACTTCCTGTATTGTTCTCGAAATCGAAAGAACTAAAGTAATAGTTCTGCATATCATAACGCTGTAACGATACAATCTGAGAAAGAGAGAAATAATCATCTGGCCAAGCCAAACGTTTTGATATTCCAACACTAGCTCCCGTAATTTTTAAAACCTGACTTTCGTCGATGTCGTTTGTGTAGTACGAGTTGTATCCACCATATTGAATAGAGTGGTAGAACGATGTTGTTAACGAAACTGGTCTTTTACCTCCCCACCAAGGTTCAGTAAACGAGAAGCTGTAATTTTGATAGTTGAAAGATGCCTGAGCTCTAAGAGATAGTCTCTGTCCATCGCCAGTAGGTAATGGGTGGTAAGCTTCTTTATTAAATAAATTACGCAACGAGAAGTTGTTGAATGATAAACCAAGTGTACCAATAAATCTACCAGCACCCCAACCACCTTGAAGTTCAATTTGAGATGTAGATTTTTCCTGTAAAGTATATTTAATATCTACAGTATTTGTTTGTGGATCTGGAATCGGGTTTACTCCAATGTTTTCTGGATCGAAAAATTGCAGTTGAGCTAATTCTCTGTAAGTACGCATTAATTCCGATTTAGAGAATAATTCTCCTGGTTTAGTACGTATTTCTCTATAAATTACATGATCGTTTGTACGAGTGTTTCCTTCAACAATAATACGGTTTATATGAGCAGGTTTACCCTCATGTATTCTAATTTCAATATCTATAGAATCGTTGTGTACTTTTGTTTCAACCGGATTTACTTGCGCAAACAAATAACCGTTGTCCATGTATGCTGATTTAATATCTTGATTATCCTGATCGGCACCAATTTTCTTATCTAAAAGTACTGCGTTATAAGTATCACCTTCGTTAATAGTTAACAAACGCTCAAGCTGTTCGGTAGTAAATTTACTGTTACCAACATATTTTATTTTACCGAATTTGTAAACATTACCTTCATCAACCTTTATATAAAGTTTAATACGGTTTTCGTCTTCAATATCAACAATCGAATCGCTTACAATTTTAGCATCTCTAAAACCACGTTCTTTATAGTAATCAACAATTAATTGCTTGTCGGTTTTATATTCTTTTTCAATAAATTTTGATGAATTAAATATATTCCAGAAGTTTTTACGTTTAGTTTCCTTCATTACTTTACGCAGTTTCTTAGAAGGTATTACGTCGTTTCCAGTAAAAACAATATCGTCAATTTTTATTCTTTCTCCTTTATCAATAAAAATATTCATGAATACTGCATTTTTTTCAGTAGTATCCAATTTTGTTTTTATAGTAGCTTTAGTATCTAAATATCCTTTTTCTATATATTTGTTTTCAATATAGTTTTTGGTATTTATTATAAGGTTTTCGGTAACCATTTTTCCTCTGGTTAACTTTGCTTCCTCAATAATGTCATCGGCTTTTGTACGTCCAATCCCTGTAATTTTAACTTCCGAAAGGTTAGGTACTTCTTTAAGGTTAAGAGCCAAATATATAATGCTACCATCAATTTTATCAACTTTAAAATTAATGTCGCTAAACAACTGTTGTTTCCAAAGTTTTTTAATGGCTCCCGATATTTTTTCTCCAGGAATAGTAATTTCTTCACCCGTTTTTAATCCCGTAAACATAACAATAGTTTTCGGATCGTATCTGTGAGTACCGTTTACAGTAACTCCACCAATAGTGTATTTTTGTTCACTACCATATTGGGCTTTTTTTATGTTTAACTGTGCGTATGAACCTACTGAAAATAGGGTCATTAAAAACATCAATAATATGCGGTTTTTCATTAGGTGCTTATCTTACGTAATTAGTAAAAAAGAAGTAACAAAAGTACTTTTTTACGGTAAATTATTCAGAACTCATTTATATATTTTTCAAAAACTTGAATAATGACTTGTAATTGTATGTTTTTATCAGTGTAAAACCGAGTTTTAACATCAATTTAAATCATTTAGGTATTAAACAAGAAGTTGAAATGAGGTTTAAGGGTTTAATTGTTCGCTTGTTTTACCAAAACGTCTTTCTTTATTTTGATAGTTTAATATTGCTTCAAACAAGTCGTCTTTTCTGAAATCAGGCCATAGTTTTTCAATAAAAATTAGTTCGGCATACGCAATTTGCCAAAGCAAGAAGTTTGATATACGAGTTTCTCCACTAGTTCTAATCAATAAATCTACATCGGGCATATTGCTTGTGTATAAATTTTCAGAAAAAAGTGATTCTGTAATATCGTCAATATTTAATTCGTTATTTTTTGCTTTTGATGCAATACTTTTAACCGCAGTTAAAATTTCCGATTTACTACCATAATTCAATGCTAGTGTAAGGGTCATTCTGCTGTTGTTTTTGGTTTGATCAATAACCGAAGCCAAGTTTTTTTGTACTCTTAAAGGTAGTTTAGAAGTATCTCCAATAGAGTTAAGCTTGATGTTGTTTTTATTTAGAGTTGTTAGCTCGTCTTTTAAAGAACTAACAAGTAGAGCCATAAGTGCATCTACTTCAAGTTTAGGTCTGTTCCAATTTTCGGTTGAAAAGGCATACATTGTTAAGTATTTAATACCTATTTCTGCAGCTCCTTCTACTGTGTCTCTTACCGATTTAACCCCACCGTTATGACCAAAAATACGAAGTTTACCTTGTTTTTTTGCCCATCTACCATTACCATCCATTATAATGGCAACATGTTTGGGTAGGTTATTTTTATCAATTGAGTTTTTCAAGTCCATTTATAGTTGTTTCTCTTTCGTCATTAAATCTTTTCAAGGGCGAGTATTAATCTTTGGCACTACAAAAGTAGCATGGCGGACGTCCGAAAACATACGTTATAGTAAAACCAACGGTTGGAAACCAATCGTTCGAATTTATATTACCAACATTTTTTACTCCTGAATCATCCAAATTATCGGTAAACGTGTATCTGAACATTAAATCAACTCCAGCTGCCCACTTGTAGTTAATCAGGTATTTATACCCTACACCAAATGGTATAGTAATACTGTAATCTATTCCGTTATAATCGGAGTATTCATTTATTATATCTCCGTCTTTTATTTCATTTACGGGTATTTTATTTCCGTTATCTAATATAGCTGTTTTTCCTGAATATTGAAAAGCTAATGCACCAACACCAATAGTCATATAAGGAGAGTGTACATTTTTATGAAAAGTTACAAAATCTAATAAACTCCATTCTGCCAAAACCTCAACATTTGCAATGCCTTTTTCAAAATAATTATTTACACCATAGCCATCTCCATAAAAAGAGTGTATCCCTCCAGGCTCGTTATTATTGTACCTTATCCACGATTTATCAATAGAAGCACTTGCAAATGATAAACCTAAGTTTGATCTTAAAGCCAAACGTTCGTTTACATTCCACTTAAATAACATTCCTGCACTTATGTTGTTCGGAAAATTATAGTACTCGTTGTCAATATCTCCAATAATGTTGTTCCCTCCTAAAAAAGCTCCAATTTCGTATCGTTGAGCGTTTATAGAAAGCGAAAATAACAATGATAATATCAGCAAACACGTACTCCTCTTCATATATCGTATGTTGTTGGATTTATTATTTCGTAAGTTCATTACATGAAAATACAAACGAATGCAAATATAATTATTTATTTATGCCATAAAAGTAATATAGCTGTTTTATACTATAAAGCTCGGTGTGTTGATGTTATTTTACTATCTTAATTTAATTTTTGAGTTTGTAAAGTCTTTGATACTTGTTTTTGGGGAAGGCTTTTACGCTGATTCCACTTTGCTATTTCTGTATTTAGTTGCGATGTTTTTTTTTTTTGAAGAGGGGCAAACACGTATGTTGCCCGTACATTTTTTATTACCTAAATCGGTAGGTGAAATTGTGGTTATCTAATCCGTTAAAAATTGACAATTAATTTCTATAATCTTCTCCCCAAAACATCTTTTTTCTTAAAGTTTTCAGAAATCTTTGATCTTCGAGTTGAACCATTTTTATTGAAAAGTTCGATTTTTTTATGGATAATTTAATGTGATGTGGAATGGTAATCAATCTCGAATCGAGAGAAACCAGATAATTTTCGGCTCTACCGCTTACGTTTAAGTTTATTTTGGTTTCGTCTGGAATTACAAAAGGTCGTGCATATAAATTATGAGGTGCAATAGGAGTAAGTACCATGTTGCTTGATTCGGGCATGATAATTGGACCACCACAACTTAACGAATATCCTGTTGATCCGGTTGGTGTTGCAATAATTAAACCATCGGCCCAATACGAATTTAAGTATTCGTTATCTAAATAAGCATCAATAGTAATCATCGATGTTGTTTCTTTTCTACTTATTGCAATTTCGTTTAAGGCGTAATTATAAGGCATGTTTTCAACCTTTTCCGATGTGGTTAATTTTAATAATTGCCTATCTAAAATGTTGTATTTACCTTTAATTATATTTTCAACATTAAGTTTAATATCTTCTTTCGGAATTGTAGCCATAAAGCCTAAACGTCCTAAATTTATACCAACAATAGGAATTTCCGAATTTTTTATAAAGCTTAAAACTCTTAAAATAGTTCCATCACCACCTAAAGTAAACATTAAGCTAATGTTGTTTTTTAAATCGTCTTCTTCTTCAAAAAACTCAACATCATTCGATATTAAATCAAGATTTGCTAGTAGTTCATGAAACTTTTTTTCAATAACCACAACAATCCCATTATTTTTAAATGTTGTTAAAAGTTGTTCAGCGTATATTTTTTTATCAACACTTAATGTCTGACCGTATAATCCTACTCTCATTTGTATATATTATTTTGAGATATCAAAAAAACACAAAGTTATTCTTAGAGTAGAGTTATGCAACTATTAGGTTGTAAAACTTTTTACTGTGGATGTTGTGCTGAAATGAAATGTTTTTGTGTAAACATACAAAATCTCTTAATTTATCAAATTGATAAATTAAGAGATAGTTATTGTAATAGTTCGTTGTTTTTTTTGCCACAACACATTGTGCATAAGTTAGTATATCTAAAACATTATGGCAATTTAATGCTTTATATTACTTATTTTTAGAGTGTTAAATGTATAACTGCACATTGTTAATTTATAATTTAACGGAGTGTTGTATTGGTGATAATTATTCTTTTGAATATACTGTTTTTCCTTCTTTTATTGATTTTATGATTTTGATATTATGTATTTCCATCGGATCAATTTTAAGAGGATTTTTATCTAAAATAACAAAATCGGCTAATTTTCCAACAGTCAATGTTCCTTTCAAATCTTCTTCAAAATATTGTTTAGCAGCCCATTTAGTAAGGGTTTCTAATCCTTCGTAAGCTGTTAATCTTTGATCAGGACCAAGAATTTTACCACTTCTAGTAACTCGGTTTACAGTAGCATCGTAAACTCTCATAGAATTTGGAAATGTAACTGGTGCATCGTGATGAGAAGTAATAGTTAAGCCTGCATCAACAACATCTCTAGTGGGCGAGATGTATTCTGCTCTTTTTTTACCTAAAACAGATTCAATATGCCAATCGCCCCAATAGAAAGTATGCATAGGAAAAAGAGATGGATATATTTGTAAACGAACTAATTCGGGAATTTGATCCTTTCTTAAAGTTTGACCGTGCACAAGTACTGTTCTGTGATCAGGATAACCGTATTCTTTATTAGCAGCATCTACAGCTTTAATATATTGATCTATTGCTGCATCGCCATTAACATGACAAAGTATTTGCCATTTATTTTTAAATGCAATTTTTACATATTTGGTTGCCTTATCATCGCCCATAGTAGGGTAGCCTTCGTAGCAACCATTTCTGCCTTCAGGATTTACATGGTAGCATTTAGTTAACCACGCAGTTTTTCCTTGAGGAGAACCATCAAGAGTAAGTTTTACTCCACCAATTCTAAATCTATTTTTATATTCATGCGAAGGGCTGTAATCTTTACCAACAATATAATCAATACCAAGAGTCATATCGGGATAAGATACAACATCAATATAGTACAAATTATTTTTTGCAGCAGCTTTTAAGGCTGTAAGTTGTTCTTTTGTTGTTCTACCATCTTGAGCTGTTAAATAGCCATTTTTTGCATATTCTTTTTGTCCTTCATTAATGCATTTCATTGCAAATTCTGAATTAGATTTTCCTACTACGGGAAACAATACACTAAAGAAAGCTGATTCTTCTACAACTCCTGTTAGTTTGCCATTTTTATCTTTTCTGATAACACCTCCCTCTGGATTCTTTGTTTTTGAGGTGTAGCCTACAGTTTCTAATCCTTTAGTATTCATTACGCCTATATGACCCGATTGATGCATTATTAAAATAGGAATTTCAGTACTTACCTTATCTAAGTCGGCAGTTGTAGGGTGTTGTTTTGATTCTAATTGAGAATCATCATACCCATTACCCATAATCCATCCTAATTTATCTATCATGTATTTAGCTTCTTTTGTATCCTTGTATTTATTTAGAGTTTCAATAATACTTTTGTTATTATTTCCTGGGCCATCAGGTGGTGGAAGAAGGTTTGCACATAAAGCGGAAAAGCCAACAAAATACATATGGCTATGACCATCGAGAAATGCAGGAACCATTGTTTTTCCTTTTAAATTTACTTCAGTAACTTTTCCTTTAAACTTTTTTAAAGCATCGGCTTTGTTTCCTGTAAAAACTATTTTTCCTTCTTCCTGAACAATTGCCTCAACGTATTGTGCAGAATCTCCTTCCATTGTAATGATGTCGCCACCATAGTATATGGTTTGTTGTAGTTTGTTAGATTCCGTATTTGTAGTGTTTTTTTCGTTTGCATTGTTACAACTAAACAGTACAATAACTGCCATTGCCATAGTAACTAACTTTGTTTTCATAATTTATATTTTTTACTTTATTTAGTAATTATTAGGTATAAAAAATTATTACAACTTGCTGTATATCAAGTAATAACTTCTGTGTGTGTTCGAAAACAAAGGGATTCCTTAGTTTTCGTTTTATATACACCTAAATATAACTCTTAAAATTATTATTTATACTAAAAAACATGGTTAATAAGTTTTTTAGTATTTAAGATGTTTATAAAAATACAACAGTAAATTTTGTTGATTAAATAATAATTTACAGCAATAAATTAATGTCTATATATGTAAAAAAAGTTATGATTTTATAATGAACCAAGTAAAAATATTAAAATTAGTTATTTACGGATAAAACAAAAACGGAGTCTAGCATAGCTAAACTCCGTTTTGTATTTTAATATAATTTTATGCGCGAGACAATTAACCATTATTTAAATGTTTAAATAATTTAAAAAAGATTGATACCTATCTTCTAAATCAACTGCGTTTGTGTTTTCGTGATAACTATTTACAATAGTATAATCGTATCTTTCTAACGAAGCTTCAATACTTCCAAGTCTTGTTCTGTTAATTTTAAGAGTTAGTACAATATCATCGCCAACAAAATCGCTTGTCCAAATTCCTAATATTTTAGCACTTTCAAGTTCTACTATTTGTGCAATTTCGGCTATCGAATAAGTTCTTATTGATTTTTTAATAACTAAAATTCCACCAATTTCTTTAACAGTTGGGCTTTTAGAAAAATGAATCATTAAATCACTTTCCTGTATGTATCCCACGTACTCTAAATCGTCGTTAAGTATTGGAGAATAGTTACTTTGATATAAGCTAAATATTCTAAAAGCATCTATCATATCCGAATACTCTCTTACAAAAAAGTATTCAATATCTATCGAGAAATCTCCTACTGTTTGTGTTAAATCTGTTTCGTTTATAATGCTTTCGTAAGGTAAACATCCTACAAATTTATTGCCATCTAATACCGCTAAATATTCAAATTTTCGAGATTCAAAAATTGTTATTGCATAAGCAATGCTGTGGTTAACCGAAAGCGGTTCTACTTTAGTATGTATATATTCGTTTGTAGCCATTAGTTATAATGTTTTTTATTGTAAAAAAGGGGTGTGGATTAATGTAAGGCTCTTGTATTAAATTATTTTGCATATATAAAATTTATACTGATTTTTATTGCTTAAATATTCGTTTACAGAAGTTAAGCATTATAATTTTTATTATCAGTATAAAAATTAGTGCAAATATTTATAAAATATGCCTTTATATATGTGCCTAAATTAAACTTGGTTGTTGTTTTTTCTTACTTAAAGGTACGTATAATAGGCAATAGTAACAATTAAGTATTATTTTTACACAAAATAAAACGACAAAATGACAAACACTAAATTAAGCGTTAATATTAATAAGATTGCTACACTTAGAAATGCAAGAGGAGGTAACGTGCCCGATATTGTTAAAGTGGCTATTGATACTCAGAAATTTGGAGGGCAAGGAATAACAATTCATCCCCGTCCGGATGAAAGACATATTACTAGAAAAGATGTTTACGACTTAAAAAAAGTTGTTACAACCGAGTATAATATTGAAGGAAATCCTACCGAAGATTTTATAAAATTAGTATTAGATGTTATGCCCGAGCAAGTTACTTTGGTGCCCGATGCTCCTGATGCAATTACATCAAACGCAGGTTGGGACACCATTGCTAACAAAGGTTTTTTAACCGAAGTTATTAGTGAGTTTAAAAATGCAGGAATCCGTACTTCTATTTTTATAGATACCGAGGATGCTAAACTTATTGAGGGTGCTAAAATTTGTGGAGCCGATAGAGTTGAGCTTTATACCGAAGAATTTGCAACGCAATACGATTTAGGAAACAAAAAAGCTATTATTCCTTACATTGATTCTGCTAAATTAGCTGTTGAATTAGGTATGGGGTTAAATGCTGGACATGATTTAAGCTTAGATAATATTGAGTTTTTTGCTAAAGAAATTCCAGGACTTCAAGAAGTTTCAATTGGTCATGCTTTAATTTCGGAAGCTTTATATATAGGTTTAGAAAAAACTATAAAGATGTATTTGCAACGTTTGGCGTAAGTACAAGCTAATGTTACAAAATATTTGAATATCAAAAAAAAAACAAAGTTCGTAAAGATTTATTTTTGCGGACTTTGTTTTTTTGATACTCAAAATCAACAATACGTTGTTTAATTACCAATTAACAAAACTTATACAAAATGAATTTATTACACTCAAAAATATATGGTTCGGGACAGCCTATTATTATCCTTCATGGTTTATTTGGTATGGGAGATAATTGGGTTTCGTTAGCAAAAAGGTTTGCCAATAATTTCGAAGTTCATGTTGTTGATCAACGTAATCATGGTAGAAGTTTTCATGATGATAGTTGGACTTATACCGATATGGTTGACGATTTGTATAATTATATTGAGCATTATAATTTGTTGGAAATTATTTTGTTGGGGCATTCAATGGGAGGGAAGACTGCTATGTTTTTTGCCGGAATGTATCAAAATAAACTATCAAATTTAATTGTGGTTGATATTGCTCCACGACAATATTCTGTTATTCATCAATACATTTTATCGGCACTAGAATCTATTGATTTTAATGTGTTGAAAAGCAGAAAAGAGATTGATGAATTGTTAATAAGTAGTATTTCGGATGTAGGAATAAGACAGTTTTTGTTGAAAAGTATTTATTGGAAAGACAAGCAAACACTGGCATTTAGATTTAATTTAAAAGTTATTAACAATTTAATTATTAATATAGGAGAAGGCCTGCCACATAATTTATTTTTCAATAAACCAACATTGTTTTTATCGGGTAATAATTCTAATTATATAACATCGGCCGATGTTGATGATATTGAAACCCATTTCCCCGAATCGGAAATTATTGATGTTGAAAATGCGGGTCATTGGTTACATGCCGAACAGCCCGAAATTTTTTATCAATCGGTTATTAATTTCTTAGAATGTACCGATTAATTACAAACATAGTTACAAACAAGTTATGCACAATGTTAGTATATTGTGCATAACTTGTTTGTAATGTGCTTTTATATTGGTAATTGTGTTGATAACTATGTTTGTAAAGTGTATAATTACCTTAAAATAAGCTATTTAAAAGTTATTAACAATTGTTAATAATGTGTTTTTTTTCGTAACTTGATACTATGAATATTAGTTTATTAACAATTATATATAATTGTTAATAACATTTTTTATATAGTTTTTTAATCGTACTAATTACTTAGTGTAGCAACAGGTTTTAGCTTTGATGTTTAAAGTATTTTGGGTTATTTTTATTTTCAGAAACAGTTATGTATTATATTTATAATATATAACTGTTTTTTTATGTCTAATACGTAGTTTTGCCGATTATAACAAAGCTTTAAAAACATAAAAATTAATAATGAAAAAAACCTTAATAGCATTGTCGGTAGTTGCAGTAACACTACTATCGTCGTGTACTGAAACTAATAAAAAAAATATGGAAGCAAATCCATTTAAAGGAACTTATAATACACCTTTCGAAACCCCTGCTTTTGATAATATAACTATTAAAAGTTACATGCCTGCTTTTAAAGAAGCAATGAAAGAGCATTTGGCAGAGGTAGATGTAGTTGTTAATAACTCTGAAGCTCCTACGTTTAAAAATACAGTTGAAGCACTTGAATATAGTGGAAATCAGCTTAAAAAAGTTTCGAGTGTGTTTTTTAACTTAACATCGGCCGAAACAAGTGATGAGTTAAATGCATTAGAATCGGAACTTTCTCCAAAATTATCGGCACATTACGACGATATTTCATTAAACGAAAAACTTTTTTTACGTATAAAATCGGTTTACGATAATAAAGAAAACCTTAACCTCGACGCAATGCAAATGCGTTTACTTGATAAAAAGTACCAAGGTTTTGTGCGTAACGGTGCTTTATTAAAAGGTGCCGAAAAGGATAAAATGAGAGCGATTAATACTAAGCTTTCGGCTTTAACATTAAAGTTTGGTCAGAATGTTTTAAACGAAACTAATAAGTTTAAAATGTTTGTAAGCAATTCGGCTAAACTTTCGGGTTTATCAAAGTCGTTTATTGCTGCTGCTGCCGTAAAAGCCAAAGAAAATGGCAAAGATGGAGAGTGGTTGTTTACAATTGATAAATCAACGCTTATTACATTTATAAAAAATGCTGATAACAGAGAGTTGAGAGAAAAATTGTTTAAAGGTTACATTGAAAAAGGAAACAATAACGATGAGCTTGACAATAAAAAAATTCTTGAAGAAATTGCAAATTTACGTGTTGATAAATCGAAGTTACTAGGTTTTGCAACTTGGGCCGATTATATTTTAGATGTTAACATGGCAAAGAAGCCAGAAAATGTTAATAAATTATTAAACGAAATTATGGTTGCGGCCTTGCCAAAAGCTAAAGCTGAAGCAGCTGAGTTGCAAAAAATGATTGATAAAGAAGGTGGAAAGTTTAATCTTGAAGCGTGGGATTGGTGGTATTATTCAAACAAATTAAAAAATGAAAAATACGCTGTAAACGACGATGAAATGAAGCCTTATTTTGAGCTTGATAATGTTCGTCAGGGTGCGTTTGATGTTGCTACAAAACTATTCGGAATTACTTTTACACAAAGAAACGATATACAAACTTACCACGAGGATGTTGATGTTTGGGAGGTTAAAGAAGCAAACGGAGAGCATATTGGAATTTTATATACCGATTATTTTTCAAGAGCAGGAAAAAGAGGAGGAGCCTGGATGGAGGCTTACCGCAAGCAATATATTAATGCCGATGGTAAAGCTGTAACACCTATTATTACAAACGTATGTAACTTTACTAAGCCACCAAAAGGAGAACCTGCTTTAATTTCAACAGGTGGTGTAGAAACAATTTTTCATGAGTTCGGACACGCTTTACATGGTTTACTTTCTAATGGGAAATATCCTAGTTTAACAGGTACTGCTACGGCAAGAGATTTTGTTGAGTTACCATCTCAATTAATGGAAAACTGGGCTTTCGAACCTGAAGTATTAAATATGTATGCAAAGCATTACAAAACAGGAGAAGTTATTCCTCAGGAATTGGTTAAAAAAATGCAAGCAGCATCAAAATTTAATCAAGGATTTGCAACGGTAGAATATACATCGGCAGCAATGTTAGATATGGATTGGCATACGCTTAAAGAAACTAATGATGTTGAATCGAATAAGTTTGAAGAGTTATCGATGCTAAAAATGAATATGATTTCTGAGATAATTGTTAGATACCGTAGCACTTATTTTAACCATATTTTTAGCAATGGATATTCTGCAGGTTATTATTCTTATATGTGGTCGGAAATTTTAGATGCCGATGCTTTTGAAGCATTTACAGAAAAAGGTATTTTCCACCCCGAAACTGCAAAAAAATTAAGAGATAATATTTATTCTACTGGAGGATCGAAAGACGAAATGGAGCTTTATAAAGCATTCAGAGGTAAAGAACCATCAACAAATGGACTTAAAAAACGTAAAGGATTGATGTAATCTTTTTGTTTCAGTATAAAAAAAACAGGGTATCATTAATTTGATATCCTGTTTTTTTATGGGTTATATACTGTATTTGTAGTATTGCTAGGTTTGGTGTTTACCTCTCTGCAAAATGTAACGAATCGCCCCACATACCAAGTTTAACTTCATTTCCAACTCTATTCATTTGCTCGTTAATAGACGATAAATCATCGTCTATTTCAGTAATAGTAGTTTTCTTTTTATAAAGGTTATAGTTCTTTTTATTGTTAAATTCGGTAATGTTTGGCATCAGTATATTTGCACCTACACGCACACCTTCTTCTCTTGCTCGTTCGGCTAAAGTTTGTAGGGCAGTTGTTGATGCAATATTTATTTTGGGCATTATAAGTCTTAAAATAGCAATCATTTTCAACGATAACTCTATACGTTTTTCATCGGTAGGAATTTCGTTTTCATAAATACCCATCGGTGTATCTTGGCTGATAATATACGGTCCCATACCACACATATCAATGTCTATATTTTTTAGAAAAAGTAAATCCTGAGCCAAAATTTTGGTTGTTTGTTTTGGTAAACCAATCATAACTCCCGAACCAATTTGATATCCAACTTCTTTTAATTCGTTAAGTTTTTGCAAACGTGTGTTGTAAGAATGGTTTTGATTTTTGGGATGAATGCTTCCGAATAAATCCCTATCCGACGATTCAATACGCAATAAATAACGATGTGCACCAGCGTTAAACCATTTCTGATAAACATCTTTTGTTTGCTCTCCTAACGAAATTGTAATTCCTAATTCTCCATTGCTTTTTTGCTTTGCGTATTCTAAAATTTCGGTAACTGTATTTATAAAAACATCATCGGTGCGTTCTCCTGCCTGAATTACTATTGATGAATAATTATTTTCAATAGCCAAATCAATTCTTTTAAAAACATCTTTTATGTCGATAATATATCTATCAACATGGGTGTTGCTTTTTCTAATTCCGCAGTACAAACAATCTTTTACACAATAGTTCGACAGTTCAATTAAGCCACGTAAATACACAAAGTTACCAACGTTTTGTTTCTTAACTTCTTCCGATTTTGCAAACAAAAGTTTTGTATCAGCTTCGTTAGCGTTTAAAAGTTCGTTTATTTCTTGCTCCGACGCATTACCCTGCGTTTTTACAATATTGTTGAGAATTTGCTGTATGTGCATTTTTAATAATGGTTAATTGTAAAGTGGAAATGTGTTTGTTTACTGTGGCTTTTTAAATGGAGAGTTATAATACTCTAACGCTATGTAAGAGATTATTAAAGTTGGTTCTCTTACAAATATTGATTTTATATAATCGTTAATTCGGTTACTATTAATAGTAGCAGAATTAACGATATGCACCTGTTAAGTAGTCTTAAAAGTTTAATCAGAATATATAGATTCGGATTAATTAACCATTGACAATTATTTAATTGCTTCTTTTAAATCAATAAAAGGTTTAACCGAGCGTTCAAAAATTCCGTTTACATAAGCAATTGCCATTCCGTAATTTGATACCGGAATACCTGCGTCTATAGCTGGTTGAATACGGTTTTGAAGTTGTTTTTTTGTTACAACACAACCGCCACATTGCACAACCATTGCGTATTTATTAACATCTTTTTCGGGTATATCTGCACCCGAAACAAATTCGAAATCCAAGTTTTTTGCAGAATGTTCTTTAAGCCAATTAGGTATTTTAAAACGTCCAATATCTTCGCAACTAACTTGGTGCGTACACGATTCTAAAATTAAAACCTTATCGTTATCTTTTAAATTTCCAATAGCAGGAGTTCCATCAATATAACTGTAAAAGTCGCTTTTTAAACGTGCAAAAAGTATTGAGAAACTTGTTAGTAAAGTGTCTTCTGAAATTAATTTTGATACATAACCAAAAGCCTGACTATCGGTAACAACCAAATCAAACTTTATCCCTAGCTCTAATACATCGGGTAATTCGGTTTCTTTTACAACAACACAAATTGAGTTTTTATCAAGTATGTTACGTACTGCCATAACTTGCGGTAAAATCATACGTCCTTCTGGAGCCTCCGAGTCGATTGGGGTAACAAGTAAAACTTTGCTTTTTTCTTTTAATAATCCATCAAATAACGACTTGTTTTTGTAAGCAGTTTCAGGAATTGTTTTATTAAATATTTCAATTATTCTGTTCTTATTTTCCTTATCAAATGTGCTGATATTTAAAATAGGAGCAGAGCTATATTTTTTAATTTCATTTTCAACATCGGCATTTAAACTAGCAATATCCGATTTGTTATGAACAATAATAAACGGTACTTTCTTTTTATTGAAGTTGTTTATTAAATCAATTTCGTAATTGTCGAAATTGTTTTCAGCAATCATTAAAACTGCCATATCAACCAAAGCAATAGTTTTCAACGATTTATTTACTCTCATTTGCCCAAGTTCACCCACATCGTCAACACCAGCTGTATCAATAATAATAGCTGGGCCAATACCAAATATTTCAATCGACTTTTTAACAGGATCGGTAGTAGTACCAGCTTCAGACGAAACAATTGAAGTGTCTTGTTCGCTAAGCATATTTATAAACGAACTTTTACCAATATTTCGTTTTCCGAAAATTCCTATGTGAGGTTTTATATCGCGTGGTTTCTTCTTCATCTTTTTGTTGATTACTTTAGTTAGTAAACTCTAATTGGTGTAATACTGTATTTTGCACTTTGTGTTATTCTTGTAAATAAATAGTAAATATCAAGTAATAAATATCAAGCCTGATAATAATTTTCAGGTGCAAATAATTAGTTGAATCTAAGTTGTTAAAAACAACAATTACACAATATTTTGGTTTTAATTTAAACCTAAAAAAGAACTATTAAACTTAGTGCTAAGCATTAAGTTTAATAGTTCATAATTATTTCATTTTTTTTAAAAGTACAAATCTCTTTCTCCTTGTTTTACCTTTTCAATACGTTCTTCAACTATACCTCTAAGCTTTGGTTCAACTTCGCTTAAATTGCGTTCAATTAAATCCCATGCAGCTTGTTTTGTTTCGGGGCGTGCATAATCTTCAATATATTCGCTTAAAGTTAAAATAGCATTTGGAGTACAAAATTTCTTGATAAATCCTGGTACCGAAAATTCCATAAAATGTTCTCCTGTGCGTCCTTTTCTGTAGCAAGCAGTACAAAACGATGGTATGTAATCGGTTTCAACTAGCTCGTCAATTACATCGGCTAACGAGCGTTCGTCTCCAATTAAAAATTGTTCACTGTCGAGTTTTTGCTTTTCTTTTTCTTCCTCTTTTGCATCATCAGCATAAGCACCCATTTCTATTTTTGTACCAGCATCAATTTGAGAACATCCAAATTGTAAAACCTCTTTACGAATTTCTTGAGTTTCACGGGCAGTTAAAATAAGTCCGGTGTAAGGAACAGCAAGACGTAATATTGCAACAAGTTTTGTAAAATCATCATCGCTTACAATATACTCATCGGTAACTTTGCTATCTAACGATTCCTGAATTCTTGGAAACGAAATTGTGTGTGGTCCTACATTATAACAAGCCTCTAAATGGTTTGCATGACGTACAAGTCCAAGCACCTCGTATCTCCAATCGTAAAGTCCAAATAACGCACCAATACCAACATCGTCTAACTCTGCTTCCTGAGCTCTATCTAACGAAGTTAATCGGTTTACGAAATCCGATTTTTTACCGCTAGTGTGGTAAACTTTATAAGCCTCAGGATTGTAAGTTTCCTGAAAAACTTGATATGTTCCAATTCCTGCATCTTTTATAGTACGGAAACCTTCAATATCAAGCGGAGCAGCGTTTATGTTTACTCTACGTATTTCTCCGTTTCCTTTTTTTACTTTATATACTGTTCTTACGTTATCGGCAATTGCCTCAGGCGAATATTTTTTGTGTTCGCCATAAACCAAAATCAACCTTTTGTGTCCGTTATCTTCTAAAGCCTCAACATTTTCAATAAGTTGTTTATCTGATAATGTTACACGTTTAGCTTCTTTATTCGATGCTTTAAATCCACAGTACTCACAATTGTTTGCACATAAATTTCCAACATAAAGCGGAGCAAAAAGAACAATTCTGTTTCCGTAAACCTTTTTCTTTAAATCAATAGCACCTTGCTTAATTTCTTCAATAAGCTCTTTATCGGTTGTTTGTACTAACGATGCTACTTCGGCAAGGTTTAAACGCTCTTTATTAATTGCTTTTGCAATAATTTTTCGTACCTCTTTTTTTTCAGTATTGGCATTATTAATAAAGTCCCATATTTCTTCAGCATCAATAAACGGTTTCATTCGTTCGTCTGCTATCTTATATTGTTGTGGTTCGAATTTCATTTTATACGTGTATTTATTTCAGCTAAAATACAAAAGCCGAAAGTATTAAATAAGCTTATTTAAACTTTCGGCTTTCATTATTTCAATGTTACATTGCTTGTTTTACAAAACACTTATTCAACTAGCATATGTTGTTGGTTTTACATCAAAGTTATTTGTTGATATAAATGTTAAACTTTACATTAAATCTATAATAGTTTATATGTAATTATAGTTATAACATGATTTAATTGTTATTTGGTTTTGTATTCTTTAAGTATTTTTTTAACCATTTTAGGCGATACATGTCCGTAGGTTTTATCACCTACCATAACAACCGGAGCAAGTCCGCAAGCACCTACACAACGCAGAGTACTTATTGAGAATTTACCATCTTCGGTAGTTTGTCCAACATCAATACCTAATTCTCTCTGAAACTCATCAACCAATTTGTCAGCTCCACGTACATAACATGCAGTACCTGTACAAACCGATATTGGGAATTCTCCCTTAGGTTTCATTGTAAAGAAAGAGTAAAAAGTTACTACTCCAAATACCTTCGATACTGGCATATCAATTTCTAAAGCAATTGCTTCCTGTACTTCGGCAGGTAAATAACCAAAGTATCCTTGGCAACCGTGCAGTATATTTATTAATTCTGAATGATCCTTATTAAAGGTATTACAGATTTCTTTTATTTTTAATAAGTGTTGCTCCTGCAACTGATCTTTTTCGCAAACTATAGCCATTTTTTCTGTTGTTTGATGTGTTAACTCTAAAAGTATAGGCTAAAGCTCAAAAAAAATAACACATATTTTTTGAGCTTTTTGCCATTAGTTTCCGAGTTTGTTTAATTACAACTAGTACAGTCGTCTCCTTTTACTATCTCTGGTCCTTCTTGTTGTTTATCAAAGTAATTTGTGTGCAATAATTGATGAGCTTTATGGCTCATTGGTGCACCCAAAAAGTCTTCGTAAACTTTTATAACAGCAGGGTTTGTATGAGATTTTCTTTTAACTTTTCTTTCATCTTCAGTGTAAAGTGCAGCAGCTCTTTTCTTTAAAATACTAGAGTCGCCATGGTGATAAGGCTGACCACCACCACCAATACATCCGCCAGGGCAAGCCATAACTTCAATAGCGTGGAAATCTGATTTTCCATCTCTAATATCATTCAATAACTGACGAGCATTACCAAGTCCGTGAGCAATACCAATTTTAAGGTCGAAACCATCAAAATCAACCGTTGCCGAACGAATACCTTCCATACCACGAAGTTGTTTAAACTCTACATTTTCAAGAGTCTTTTTTGTGTACAATTCGTAAGCAGTACGAGTAGCAGCTTCAATAACACCACCGGTAGTACCAAATATTACACCAGCACCTGTTGATTCTCCCATTGGTTGATCAAATTCTTCTTCAGGAAGAGTTTTTATATCAAGATTTGCTTGTTTCATTAATTGAGCCAACTCTCTTGTTGTAATTGAAATATCAACATCAGGATTTCCATCAGTTTTAAATTCATCACGTTGAGCTTCGTATTTTTTAGCAACACAAGGCATAACAGAAACAACAATCATGTCTTCTCTTTTAATTTTTAGTTGCTCTGCAAAATATGTTTTTGCAATAGAACCAAAAATTTGTTGTGGGCTTCGTGCTGTAGATGGAATATCTAACATATCAGGAAACTGAGTTTCGAAAAAGTTAACCCATCCCGGACAACAAGAAGTTAGTATAGGAAGTTTTACATCTTTATCTCCTGCAAGGTGTTTCCCTAAACGGTCAAGTAACTCAGTACCTTCTTCCATAATGGTAACATCGGCAGCAAAATCAGTATCAAAAATATGATCGAAACCTAATTGACGTAATCCTGCAACCATTTGACCCGTTACTAAGTGTCCGGCTTCTAAACCAAACTCTTCTCCTAAAGCAGCACGCACAGCCGGGGCAGTTTGCACAACCACAGTTTTAGATTTGTCGTTTATGGCACGAATTACAGCACGAGTATGATCAACCTCAGTTAATGCAGCAGTAGGACATACAGCCACACACTGTCCGCAATAAGTACAATTAGTATCAACTAAATCCATGTGGAAAGGAGTAGAAACAACCGCATCAAAACCACGTCCTGTTGCATATAATGCTCCAACAGTTTGTACTTCGTTACACATAGTTTCGCACTTTCTACACATAATACATTTATCCATGTTTCTAATGATAGATGGAGATGTATCTAGTCTGTATTCCGACATTGAATAGATTTCTTGGTTAGGAATTTCTCTTACCCCTAACTGAGCCGCCATGTTTTGCAAGTCGCAAACACCATTTTTAGCACATACCAAACAATCTTTTGGGTGATCTGAAAGAATAAATTCCATTACAGTTCTACGAGAATTTATAACCCTCATATTGTTTGTACGAATCACCATTCCTTCGTTAACCTTTGTAGCACATGATGGAGCAAGATTTTTGCGTCCTTCAACTTCTACAACACATACTCTACAACCTGCAGGTTTATTTTCTACATTTAAATCGTGCAGATTCATGTGGCAAAGTGTTGGAATTTCAACACCTATATTTTTTGCCGCTTCAAGTATAGTGCTTCCAGCTTCTACCTCAATTTTGCGGTTATCAATGGTTATATTTATTTTACTCATCTTTTTTCTTTTTTTAAGCCAAAGGTTAATGGCTTGAGGCTGAAATTATGCTATCAATAATATTGAATCGAAACTACACTTGTCCATACAAGCACCACATTTAATACATAAATCCTGATTAATAATGTGTGGTTTTTTCTTAGTTCCTGTAATTGCGTTTGTAGGACATACTCTAACACAAGCAGTACAACCAACACAATCTTCTTCAGTAATAACATATCTAAGCATTGATTTACATTGCCCAGCTACACATTTTTTATCTTCAACATGCTCCACGTATTCATCCCAAAAATTATCAAGAGTTGAAAGTACAGGGTTTGGAGATGTTTGACCCAATCCACAAAGAGAAGTTTCTTTAATAACTTCACTCATGTTTCTAAGTTGGTGTAAATCTTCCATTACTCCTTTACCTTGAGTAATTTTTTCAAGAGTTTCGTGTAATCGTTTGTTTCCTATTCTACAAGGTGCACATTTTCCACACGATTCCTCAACAGTAAATTCCAAATAAAATTGAGCCATCGAAACCATACAATCGTCTTCATCTAAAACAACCATACCACCCGATCCCATCATTGATCCAATAGCCAAAAGGTTATCGAAATCAATAGGAGTATCTAAATGCTCTTCTGTTAAACAACCTCCCGAAGGACCTCCTGTTTGTACAGCTTTAAATTTTTTGCCATCTTTAATTCCACCACCAATATCAAAAATAACTTCTCTTAAAGTAGTACCCATTGGCACCTCAATAAGTCCAACATTATTAATCTTTCCGGCTAAAGCAAAAACCTTAGTTCCTTTCGATTTTTCGGTACCCATACTAGCATACCAATCGGCTCCTTTATTAAGAATAACCGGAATATTTGCTAAAGTTTCAACGTTATTTACGTTAGTAGGTTTCTGAAAATAACCCGACTCTGCAGGAAATGGAGGCTTTAAATTTGGCTCACCACGTAAACCTTCCATCGATTGTATTAAGGCAGTTTCCTCTCCACAAACAAATGCACCTGCACCGTATTTAATAGTAATTTTAAAGCTGAAATCCGACCCTAAAATATTATCACCTAAAAGTCCAGTTTCTTCGGCCTGTTTAATAGCAATTTTAAGTCTGTCAATAGCCAAAGGATATTCAGCTCTAATGTAAACCAAACCTTCATTTGCACCAATAGCATAAGCACAAATGGCCATTGCTTCAATAATTGAGTGTGGATCTCCTTCTAAAATAGAACGGTCCATAAACGCACCCGGATCACCTTCATCAGCATTACAAACTACATATTTTTGATCTCCTTTAGCGTTTTTGGTAAACTCCCACTTTAAACCAGTAGGGAAACCACCACCACCACGTCCACGTAATCCCGATGCTTTTATAGTATCAATAATTACCTGAGGTTCTTGCTCAAAAATAGCTCTACCAAGTGCTTCGTAACCTTCTCGAGCAATATACTCTCCAATATTTTCTGGATCTACAAAACCACAATTACGCAAAGCAATACGATGTTGTTTTTTATAGAATCCCATGTTTTTCGATTCGTCAATTACCTCTTTAGTAACTGGATCGGTATATAATAAATTCTCAATTTTTCTACCTTTTACAATATGCTCTTCAATAATTTCCTTAGCATTTGTAGGTTTTACTTGAGTATAAAAAGTGTTGTCGGGTAGCATTTTTACAATCGGACCTTTTTCACAAAATCCAAAACATCCACATTCTACAACTTTAACACTTCCTTCAATTGCAGGGTTAGATGCAATTTCGTCTCTTAAGTTCTGGGCAAGTTCTTTACTCTCAGAAGCTCTACAACCTGTACCTCCACAGGTTAATATATGTTGATTGATTTTACTCATTTCACTTTTTTATAAATAATGTTGAGGGTTGCTAATTGAAACTAATTGTTGAAGAATATTCTTAACAAAAATTGCACCAATTATTATTGGCATCGGCAACCATAACCAAATTATATAGTTTTGTAACTTTGTGGAACCACACCGTCAACTAATTCTCCTTTTTTAATATATGTTTCAATAATCTCATCAGCCTTATCAATATCAACTTTACCGAAAACAACAGCCTCTTTACCCGGAACAGTTATCATAACCAAAGGTTCGGCATATTTAATGCCCATATCTCCAGTTTGAGTTACAATAGCCTTAATGTTTCTTTTAGGAAGTGCGCTTGCAAAAAAGTTAAAAATTTCTCGGGCACCAGCAGCAATTCCACTTGTAGCCATTCCAATTTTAACCTGTACCATTGCTTGATCGCTATCTGCATTTTCTCGCAATTCTAAAGAAGAAAGCATGTCTTCACGCATCTTTCTTAAATCGCTTAATGATTTTATTTTCGACATATGATTTATATTTAAATTCGCGTTGTTCTGTTATAAATGTTACACTGCAAACAAATCAATTTCAAACAGTGTTTTAACTGACTAATATCATGCTCTAAACTGACAAATGTCATGTTTTAGCAGTAAATATTCTTTTGATATTATGTATTTTATATGTAATATCATTCTTACATATGGTTTTCTATATGTATGGTACACATGTATATATATAGTTAATTATATACGATGTTGTTATGGCTATTAATCATATATTATTAACTATAACACTATTGTTTATCATTATATTATTAAATGGTTCAAAGTATTTATAGTTACTGTTTGTAGGTAGATGTTTACGTTGTTTCAATCCATTCTAAATAATATTCTTTTATTTAGAATTATTCTTGCTAGTCGTTTTTTTGTTTTTCTGCGTATTATCCTTGCTTTATTTTGATGTTTACTCGGGGTATTAAAGTTTAAATTATATGAGTGTGTGTTGTTTTTAATGGGGGTTGTTCTTCAAAAATGTAATATTTTTTTATTTAAAGCTGAAATGTTGTTTTTTTTAGATTGAATATTAAAAATACAAGTATCATATAAAACAACCTTATGTATCATTTGTTATATAATAAATAGTTTGTATAATTACGGGTACTTATTTTTAAATTAAAATATGACATTAAAAGAGATAGCAAATGTGCTAAACGCAAAGGTGGTTGTTGATGGTTTTTTTGATAAAAAAGCTGTTGTAACAGCCGTGGCTTCCGACTTAATGAGTGATGTACTTACTCTTGACGAAGAACCAGATATATTAATTACAGGTTTAACAAATCTACAATCAATTAGAACTGCCGAATTTGCCGACATACCTATTGTGGTGGTGGCACGCGGAAAAAAACTTACTCCAGAGTTTATTAGTTTGGCTAAGGAAACCGAATTATGTTTATTAACAACTGATTTTTCGGTTTTTAAGTCGAGTGGAGTATTGTATAAAAATGGAGTAAAGGAAATATATTAACATTATGAGTGGTATTAAATTCGAATATAAATTAGAAGGTGGAGATTTTGCAAATGCAGGAAAGGCATCAAGTCAGATTAAAAAAACATTAAAGCAACTTAATATAGCTTCAAAAACAATAAAACGTGTAGTAGTATCGTTGTACGAAGCCGAAGTAAATGTTGTTGCACATGCTTATAGAGGTAAAATTGATGTTGAAATTACTGTTGAAATGATTGACATTGTTATTGCCGATGAAGGGCCTGGAATTGAAAATATAGAACAAGCAATGCAACCAGGATTTTCTACAGCAACTGCCAAAGTTGTTAGTATGGGTTTTGGTGCAGGTATGGGATTGCCAAATATGAAAAAAAATACAGATTTTATGAATGTTGAATCAGAGGTAGGAGTAGGTACAACAGTTCAGCTTAAAGTTGCGTTGGTTGATAAATTGGTTGAAAATTAGAAATTATTCTACATAATTATTTTGGTTCTTTAGTAAGTGTTTTTTACTGGAAGAGACAAAGCTAATAACCAAATAATAATTTCACAATTTTTGTTATAAATCAATTATTTCAGTTTGATATTTGCATAACCATAAATACCCTTAAAACATGAAAGAAAACACATATTATCATGCTATATATATTGATGAAGAACTTTGTACGGGCTGTTCTCATTGCGTTAAAGTTTGTCCTACACAAGCGTTGCATGTTTGGGAAGGAATATCTCATTTAAATGCTAAACGTTGTATTGATTGCGATGTTTGTTATCAGGTATGTAAAGCAAATGCTATAAAAATTGCGGATGATGGTTTGGAGCAAATTAAAAAGTTTGATACAAAAGTAGCCTTAATACCTTCGGTTTTTATGGGTCAGTTTCAGCATAATACCAAGGCTTTAGAAGTGTTTTCGGCAGTACAAGAGTTGGGTTTCGATTATGTTTACGAAGTAGAGGAAAGTGCCCAGTTATTAGAAAGTATTTTTGCAGATAAAATAACTTCAAATACAGGCTGTCCTATTGTTTCATCGTTTTGCCCGGTGGTTACAAATTTAATTAAAGTGTATTTTCCTAGTTTAGTTGATAATATAATAAATATACAAACACCTGTTGATATTACCGCTACATCTGTTAGAAAACGAATGATAGAAAAGGGAAAAACCGATGTGGGTATATTTTATATTACACCTTGTTCGGCAAAAATTACAGCATTAAAATCGTCGAATAATATTGAGGATGTGGTGCTTGATGGGGTTATAAATATGGATAGTTTTTATAACGATGTTCAAGTGATATTAAACTCAAAAGATGAGGTTGAAAAAAGGGTAGAGAGAACAATATCGAACAATGCTGTAAAATCGAGTCATATAATGTGGAGCTTATCGGGTGGAGAAACAAAAAATCTTCCGGGTACTTGCTTGTCTATTGATGGGGTAGATAATATTATGAAGTTTTTAGATAGAATAGAAACTCAAGGTTGCCACGAAATTGATTTCCTTGAAATGAAAAGTTGCGATCAGGGTTGTGCAGGAGGAATATTAACACCTCAAAATAGGTTTTTAACAGCCCATAGATTAAGAAATAGAGCTAAGTATTACGAGAATTTTTATAAAGAAAATAAAAATAAAACACCAAAAAATCATACATCTCATTTAGTATATGCCGATGTTGAAACTAGTAAAGTAGAGCCTCGATCTATTATGAAATTAGATTCTAATCCGATGAAGGCTTTGGTTATGATGCAAGAAATAGAAGAAATACGACAAAAATTACCCAAACTTGATTGTACAGTTTGTGGTTATAAATCGTGTAGGTCGTTTGCCGAAAACATAGTAAGAGGAAATGCTAAAATAGATTATTGCGTATTCTTAAACGAAAATAAAACTAGAGAAGAAACGATGCAGATTTTAAGAGAAGTTTGGGGAGATAAAATGATGAAGTTTGAGTAAATAAATTTATATAAGAACTTTTTTTGCTCATTTGTGGTTTGTTTTAAAGTTCATTGATTAACTAATTTGTTTAATGGTTTATTGTTTAGTTATCAGAAAGATAAATTAGAAGAGTATATTTTAGGAATACGATTATAGGCAACTGATGAAATATATTGCCATCCCCTTTTTTTTGTAAAAAGTACTGTTTTGTAAAATTAAAACTTAGTGAATACTGGTGTTGTTATAATTTTTTTATGTGAAAAATGTTATGAAGTTTTTTTTACTCCAAATCATTCAAGAGCTTAGTGTTTTATGCTATTACACAATGTTACAATATAAAATAAGGGGGGAGGTTAATTAGTTTTTTATATTGATGACGATAAATACAAGTAGTTGTGGTACACAATATAAAACAAAGTAATATGAGTATATGATAATGAATGCTATCATGAAAAAAAGAATAAAAATATTACATTTACTGCCTATTATAATTTAAATACACCATGGCAAAAACCAAAAAAG
>JAGLDK010000023.1 GCA_023145615.1 Ichthyobacteriaceae bacterium
ATTTACCATGAAAAAGCAACTCTTATGACTTACTTTCAATACTAAATTACAATACTTTTTTAGAGTAGTATAAATACTATGATGTAGTGTTTGTAATTAAGTTGAAGTGAAAATTTGGCACAAAAAAAAGTCTCAAGAATTAAATTCTCAAGACTTTATTTTTTCTTTCTAAGGTATTTCTTAAGCTTCTGCTACAGCAAAAGGCTGTACAGATACATAAGAACGGTTGTTTCTCTTCTTCTTGAAAGTAACAACTCCATCAGTTAAAGCGTATAGTGTATGGTCTTTACCAATACCTACGTTTTCTCCTGGGTTGTGTTGAGTTCCTCTTTGGCGAACGATAATGTTACCAGCTATTGCTGCTTGACCACCGAAAATCTTAACTCCAAGACGTTTACTTTCCGATTCTCTACCGTTCTTAGAACTACCAACTCCTTTTTTGTGTGCCATCGTTCTACGATTTTAAAGATTAATAAATGTTTGAATTAAGCAACTATGTTGCTGATTACGATTTTAGTCAAAGCTTGACGGTGACCGTTTTTCTTTTTGTACCCCTTACGGCGTTTCTTTTTGAAAACGATTACTTTGTCACCTTTAAGGTGCTCAACTATTTTAGCCTCTATTTTGGCTCCTTCTACAGCTGGGGCGCCAACTTTAACATCGCCATCGTTGTCTACTAAAAGAACATTTGCAAACTCTAAAGCTGCTCCTGCCTCTCCCGCTAAACGGTGAACGAAGATTTGTTGGTCTTTCTCAACTTTGTACTGATGCCCTGCTATCTCTACAATTGCGTACATATTAAGAACTTTCTTAATGTTAATAAATATACTCTCCCGTTATATTTTAACGGTGTGCAAATGTATGTTATTTATTTTGAATCAACAAAATGTTTTTTCTATTAATTACTAAAAAAGATTTTATTTTTTTTAATACACATTTATTTGTTGTTCAGTATTTTACATTGAATATTGCTGTTTGTATTATTTGCCAATGTTATTGCAGGTAATGTGGGTTATAGTATTGTTTATAACACAAAAAGTTGGTTAAGTATATGTGCTATACATAACCAACTTTTTTAAATGATATTTAATCAAACTTAATATTTAAAGTAATTTGTTAAATAGTAATTTATATCTAGTTGATAATTAGTTACTATTGCCAATAGTAACTTTTACTTCAATACGTTTTTACCAGCTACATCATATATCATTCCGTTTGATGAATTTTGTAATATAGATGGTAGCTCCCATGTACTTTTAATGTTGTTTGTTGTTTGTTTTTTTGCAACAATTCCACCTCCTGTAATATCTTTTATGGCAAGCATTAATAGTTCTTCTCCTGTTTTTTCAGTTTCATTATAACCAAAATTTCCAGATAAAGGATTATCAGTTCCAAGAATATCAGGAGCAAAACCATTCCAATAATCAGTATTGCCATCAGCATTTTTCATTTTTAACACAATAGGTTGCATTGCCCAATTTTTGTAATCTTCGTTTGGTAAAGTAATGCTTCCTACATATTTTCCATGAGTATTTTGACCAACTAACTTTACTTCCATGTAAGGTGTTAGCCCGTTTATAACCAACTCGCTCGACGATGCTGTTCCTCTCAATCCAATAATATAAACTCTGTTTAAATTTAGGTTTGGTAGCGTTAATCCTTTAACAGGGTCAGTATCTTCCTGAAAATAAGCTGTGCTTGTAAGTTTATCTTCTAAAAAATCTGGTCCAAATTCGGGGTCTTTAATAAATGCGGCTTGTAAATCATCATTATACTGTCGGGTAGCAAATATTTTTCCAATTTTATCTTCAGGAGCAATCATACTTGATAAATTCATTGCCGATGTTACTGCACCACCTCCGTTATAACGTAAGTCTAAAACAAGTTCTTCAATGCCTTCTGATTTAAATTTTTCAAATACCTCTATTAAAGCCTTATCGTAATTATGAGTAAACGAATTGTAAACTAAGTAACCTACTTTATGTCCATCAACATTGTAAACTGTATCTCTTAAAATAGGGTTTTCTTTTAATTCTTCGCTTTTTAAGTTTACAGTTTTATCGGTTGCTGTAAATTCTTTAGTTTCGGAGTTGTATTTACCAATAGTAGCAATGTAACTTTCTTTATAATATAACGACGTTGCATTTTTAGAAGTCAAATACTCTCCATCAATTTTTATAATTATATCTCCACGCTTTAAACCTGCATTTGCTGCCGAGCTATTTTCGTAGGCATATGAAACTACAAAGACAAATTTATCAGAACCTTCTTTTACAGGATATGTTTTAGGCCAATATCCTGTGCTTTTGTAAACTCCTTCAAAGTTTGCTAATAATCCTTGTAAATCATCAGTAATAAACGACCATTTATCTCCTCTTGTATCTGCCCCCGAACCTTTATATAGCATGCTTTTAAAATAATCTTTAGAATCACTATTTGCATCTAATTCTTTAGGGATTTCTTTATTCCATAAATAATAGTAACTCATATACTCTTTAATATATGCGTTTACCGATTCTTTTTCGGTTTTTGTTTCTTTAGGTTCTAAATCTTGAGTTTTATCACACGATGAAACACTAAGTAGAAATATCGATATTATTAATAAATAGGAAGTTTTTTTCATAATAATTGTTTTTATTAATTTCGATGTAAATTTAATTGTAATAATGATTATTTGTGCATTTAACTATGTTATTTCAAAAAGTTTTTTATTACTGTTTTTCAATTATATAGTTATTTTTATTTAAATAATAGGGTTCGGTTTTTTAATTTTCAGCTTAAATTTTATCTCATTTTTTTCATTTTATATTTGTGTGTATTTGGTTTTATAAACGTGTACTTTGTTTTGTAAACCAAAAAGTCTATTGGTTTATTCAGAAAGCTTTAGCTAAATTATTTTTGTAATTTATACAGCAATACTATTGCTAAATACATTAATATTTAGCTAATAAATAGTACTTTTGCAAATTATTACAGAATTGATAATCAATAATTATACAACCTATATTGATTGTCAGTTTATTATTAAATTTTAACGTCAAACAAAATTACATCAATGAGTCATCAAAACACAAAAGACTACAAAAAACCATTTATACTAATGATAGTGTTGTTTTTTATTTTCGGTTTTGTTACCGCAATTAATGGTATTATTCAACCAGCATTACAGAAAGTATTTTTCTTGAGCGATTTTCAGGCAAACTTGGTAACATTTTCATTTTTTGCAGGTTTTGTGGTATCATCTCCAATAGCAACAAAAATTATTCAGAAAATGGGATACAAGAGAAATCTTGTAATTGGCTTGTTTATAATTTCTTTAGGGTTGCTTATTTTTTATATAAATACAATGTTAATGCCATCGGCAATTAAAACCGGAGAAGGAGTAAGTTTATATTTCTACATATTTTTATTGGCTACATTTTTTGTAGGATCGGGGGTTGCAGTATTGCAGGTAGGTGCAAATCCGTATGTTGTTGCATTAGGAGAACCCGAAACAGCTGATAGTAGAATAAACGTAGCAGGTTTTTTTAACTCTTTAGCTACATTTATTGCTCCCGCATTATTAGGAGGAATTATATTTTCGGAAACTATAAAAGAAAAAATGAACTCTGTAGTAGGTAAACTTCCTTCAGATTTAAAAGTAGAAGTAGTTGAAACCATTCAAAATCCATACTTAATATTAGTATTAGTTACGGTATTTGCAGCTGTTGTGTTTTCTTTTTTAGAAGTGCCAAAGCTCGATAATGAATCGGAAGGTGCTGTAGAAGGAAATGCGCTGAAATATAGCCACATGAGAGGTGGAGTACTTGCTGTGTTTATGTATGTTGGTGCCGAAATGGCTATAGGAAATAATCTTATTCAGCTTATAAATTCAATGCAAAAAGATGGTGAGTTTTCTATGATATTCGAACCTGCTATTTTTGTTAGTTTATACTGGGGTGGATTAATGGTAGGTAGATTTGCCGGAATATTTATTATGAAAAAAGTAAAAACCGAAACAGGACTTGTTGTTTCATCTATATCGGCTATTGTTATGGTTGTTATTGGAGTTTTTAGCAACAATGAACTAGCTATTATAATATTTACACTTACTGGGTTATTTAATTCGGTAATGTGGGGAGCTATTTTTCCACTTGGTATTGCCAAAATGGGTAAACTTACAAATCAAGCATCAGGATATATGACAATGGGTGTATTTGGAGGAGCTATAATTCCTTTGTTATTAGGACTTGTAGCCGATTCAATAGGAAGTATGCACAGTGCTTACGGAATTTTAGTTATAGCTTACGGATACTTGTTGTACTATGCACTTGTGGGTAGTAAAGTAAAAAGTCATCCTGATTTATAGTTATTACTTTAAGCTTTTTTTACACAAAAACCCCGCATACTTTAACACTAAAGTATGCGGGGTTTTTGTTGTATAGCTAATTAATCATTAACAATTACCGTTGTTGCTTTATACTATTTATTTTTGAGTGATAAATTGATAATTGCACATTGATAATTTAACAAACTGTTGTTTAAAACTCAAGTATTAAATTAATATTAGGTGTAATTCCCTGATAATATTCATTCATCACCTGTTTTTTACTAGAACTATAGTATTGACGATTTATATTTTTAGCATTGGTTAAATTCTGAAGATCTAACGATACTTTCCAAACCTTATTTAATTTGTTTATACTGTAATTTACTCCAAAATCAACTCTGTAATAATCAGGTAAACGTTGTTGGTAAGCGTTGGTGTAGTTGTAAATTGGTCTGTCTTGATTAATAGATTCTTGCTCGTTAAAAGGTATATCTCTGTATCCACCTCTCCAGGTTGTTCTTAAATTTAGCCCAATTACATTTTGATTATTTGGTCCAAATTCAAACTCTTTTCCAGCAACTACGTTATATATAAAATTGTTATTGAATAAAGTGTTTCTTTCTTCAAAATCGGGCATTGTATATTTCGATTCGAATATTGAAGAAGTTATAAGTGCGTACCAATTATTCGAGAAGAATTTTTCAAGAGTTAATTCTGCACCGTAATTTCTACCTAAACCGTCATTTGTTAATTTCGAATTATCAATTCGGGTTCTGAAATTTAAACTAGTTTTTGTTCCAGTTTTATCGTTAGCATCAATAGGAACGTTATAAATATGCTGATAATATAATTCGGTTTTTAACCTGAAATCGTTGGCGAAATTCCAATTATAACCCAATGCAAAATGTAAGGCTTTAGTAAAATCTAAATCTTTATTTGGCTGAATAAAATCTCCGTTAAGCAATTGTTCTTCCCATAAATAAACCGACACTGGCTCTGACTTGCTGTGCATACCCATTCCGAAACTAAGAGTGTTTTTTGAGTTTAAATTCCATTTTAAACCCAAACGAGGCTCAACAGTATATTTATTATTAAGCATTAAGTACGATGAATGTACACCACTAATAATTTCAACATCATTAGTAAGCCTATGTTTCCATTGCAAATACGATTGATAACTACTTGTGTTACCTTTATCTTCAAGTTTATTTGAGCTTGAAAAAGCATCGAAAGTATTAATGTTATATCCTTTTAATGATGCCGAAACTCCTAAACGTACTAAGTTTTTGGTATTTACTTTATGGTTTACAAAACTGTTTAAACTGTATGTGCTGTACTTGTATTTTAAGCTTAAAGTTGGGTTTGCCTTGTAGTTGTTATCTAAAGTATCTCTTAAAAAATCGTTGTTTGTGTACGAGTTACTTAGCGTAGTTCTAATATATGTTTTGTTATTTTTAAACAAATAATTATGTGTTAAACCAACTATTGATAAGCTGTTTATTGATGTTTCTTGTCTGTAATCTGATTTATATTTCCATTGTAACGAATCTTTAACCGCAAGATCTTCGTACAAACTATTACCTGCTAA
>JAGLDK010000024.1 GCA_023145615.1 Ichthyobacteriaceae bacterium
TACTATACTATTTTTATTATCATTATTCGGGGTACACTAAAGTATTAAATTAGATTAAAAATAAAATTGAGGTGTTTTTTTGAGAAATTAAAAAAAAACAGAGAAAAAACTTTTGTATCGATATCTCTATTAAAGGTATAAAAAAACTACTGTATTTAATTACTTGAATTCAAGCCTTAAAAACAGTAGTTTGTAATTACATTTTATATAACCAATATGCGGGGTTTTGTTCTTGTTTATTATACCATAATTGAAATTTTAATACGGTATCTCCCGAAAGAGCGTTTGTAGATATTAAACCAATTTTTTGTTTAATTTTTACCTTCTCACCTTTTTTAACATATATTTTATTTAGGTTAGAATACACAGTGTAGTAATTTCCGTGTTGTACAATAACAGTTTTACTACCTCCACTTTTCGATAAAATTACTGTACTTACCTTGCCCTCAAATACAGCTCGGGCACTTGCACCCGATGTAGTTGCAATATCAACACCATGATTTACAATAGTAATACGTTTAATAGTAGGGTGGGGGTGTTTACCATATCTACTTACAACGGTACCTCTTTCTACCGGCCATGGTAATTTATTTTTGTTCGATTTAAAATTAACAGCCAATTTTTTAGCATCGGCAGTTAGTACATAAGTTTTTTTAGATTTAGTCTTTTTAGTCTTATTAACTACAACAGTAGTGTTATTTTTCTTGGCATCGGCTTTGGCTTTTGCAATTCTTTTTTCTTCGGCAACACGTGCTATTCGTTCAAGTCGTTCTTTTTCTTTTCTAGCTTTTTCTTCGGCTTTTTTAATTTCAGCTAAAATTATTGTATGAATTTCATTCTGAAGAGCTTCCGATTTTTTATGCTTTAATTGAATTTCAGAAATCAGTTCTTTATTTTTCGAACCTAATTCTTTCAGAATAATTTCTCTTTGATTTTTTTCAACAACAAGATTTTTTCTTTCTAGTTGTTTGTCACTTATAAGTATTGCTTTGTTGTTTTTTTCAACTAGTAAATTTTCAATAATTATAGCAACCTTAGTTTGGTTTTCTTTTATTTTATTAACCTGATCTTTTCTGTAATCCGAATACTGATCAATATACTTTAATCTTTTTCGGGCTTGATTAAAATTTTCAGAAGATAATAAATACATTAATTTATCATTCGACGAACGAGATTTGTACGACTGAATAATTATTTTGGCATACTCAACTTTTAAAGCATCTACATCCTTTTTTAGGTTCGATAAAAGAGTTTGCTTATCTGTTATATCAGTATTTATAAGTTTAATTTCCTGATTAATATTTCGTATAATATTTCTACGAATATTTATTTTTTTATTGATGTTTCGTACCTGAACAGTTGAAAACTTCGATGCCTTTTTATTTTCTTCAATAAGAGAATTCACCAACTTAATTTCCTTTTCAAGTTCGGTTTGCTGTTTTTGTAGTTTTTCTTTTCTGTTATTTTGAGCATACGACTCAAAAGAAAACAGAAGCAACAGAATAATGGTTAGTTTAAAAATTTTCACTTAGTTGTGTTTTGTGTGTGATGTTTCGGTATAATTCGATGGTATTTTAAAAGGAAACGATGAGATTGTTTTGGTTTTCACATCTCTGTTTTCAATTAAAACTGAAGCGGTTGATTCATGAATTATTTCCAAATTAATAACTGATGGTAAATTATATTTGCCATCAATTAACTTAAAATTATTGTTGGTTATTTTTAACGATTTCGAATTCTTATTAAACCCAATACTTTGTTTTTCTAAATTAAAATTAATTGGATTAAACCAAATATTTTTACTTATCGAGTTTCTATTATTTTTAAGCAGATAAGAATTTTCGTTAATACTGCTTTTGTATTTTTTAGTTACCTCAACAATTGGTTTTCCTAAAAACAGGTTTTGTATTTGATTAAAACTAAGTTCAGTGCCAAGTAACTCCTTAACCACCGAATAATCTCCGCTAAAATATTGTTTATTATAACGATCGTAATATTTAATTGAGTTTTGAGTTAAAATACCCCTAGCAACCGGAAATCCCATATAGCTAACATTTAGCCAAATAATGCTATCGGTTTGCATACGTACTTTTACTACAACCGTAGCTTTGTTAGAGTTCGATTTAAATTTTATCTTCATGTTTGAAGATAAATATTCGGGATTTGGATTTGTTTCGTTACTTTTTGCTGTAATTTTTTTTGCAGAAAGCATTTCAATGCTTCCGTATTTTGTGTTTACAGGTTTAGTTCCGCACGAGTTTAGCATCGGCAAACTTATTACTGCAATATATATTGCGTACTTAGTAATGTGCTTGGTTATATGGTTAGTTATTTTCATTAATAATGGCTCTGTTTTTAATTTTTAATAGTAGACTATTATCGTTGGCTAATTTAAAAGCTTTTTCCCATTGTTCAACAGCCTTATTTACTTTGTTTAACTTGAATAAAGTATCGCCATAATGCTCTAAAATATTGGCATTATTTTCTCCACCTTTTAAAATAGCCTTCTCTAAATTTTCGTTTGCCTTGTGATACGAACCTTTTTTGTAATACACCCAAGCAAGAGTGTCTAAAAAGTTTATATTATGATTTTCTTTTTCAACAACCGTACTAATTAATTTAAGAGCCTTATCTAAATCCTGCCCATTTTCTGCCAAATAATAACTGTAATTATTTAGTGTAAAATTATTATCAGGATCAAGCTCTATTGATTTTTCAAAATAAGCAAACGATAGAGTGTAGTCTTTATTTTGATAATGAGCATTAGCAATTTGAGTATTAAACTGAGCCTCTAGTTTATTATTATCTGTGCTATAAACAATACCTGTATTTAGTGTTTTTATAGCCAAATTATAATTGTTAAAATGTATTTCGGCACTTGCTTTATAAAGGTATGCAAGTGGTTTTTTTGGCATCATGCTAATTATTTTTTCAGAGTCTTTCAGCATTAAATCATACTTGCCAAGTTGTTGCTCTAAAATCAAAATTTCCATTAACGAGTAATACTCTTTATAGTTTTTGTAAAGACCTTTTCTGAAAGAAAATAAAGCCTCGTTATACTGATTATTCGATTTGTATAAATTACCTAAAATAGGATATGTTTTAGGGTTTTCGGTTTTGTTACTCCACAAAAAAACCATATTTATTAAATCGTTAATATGCTCTTGCTCGGTATCTATGCCTATATAATCAACAACAATATTAAGTTTTGTATTGAAATTAAATTTAGAGTTGTTTAATGCTTGTGTAGCTAAAGTGTTAGCTTTTTTGTATTTGTTTTTTAATAAAAGTATTTTTATTTTTTGATGAATCAAGGCCTCATTGCTATCATCAATTTCTAAACCTTTATTAACGTATTTATTAGCTTTTTTGTATTTGTTTTTTTTGATGTATAACTTACTTAAATCAACATAAAATTCAATGTTATTATTTTGTTCAAGTAACTCTTTTGTTAAATCAATAGCTTGGCTTGTGTTATTATTTAAAGCAAGTAAATCTCTTTTAATAATTTTAATTTCGGCTCTATCATTAACTTCAATATGCTTATTACATGCAGTTATTGCACTTTCTAAATCTCCCGATTTAGCTATACTTCTAATGTGTTTAGTGGCATAATTTCCATCTAACTTAGCAAGGTTGCTGTATGCGTATATCGATTTTTCGTTATTTTTAGTAATGTCGTAAAGTTCGGCAAGGTTTAGCCAATACCATTTATGTTCGGGGTTAAATATTACCGAGTTCTCGGCAAATAATATCGACTCTTTGTATCTTTTGGCTTTTCTGTAGTTTTGCGATAGTTCGTAATGAGTATCGCAACTGTTGGGTTTGTGTCGTAAAGCAAGTCGAAGTAAATCAATTGATTTACCGTAATTACCTTTTACTTTTTCTTTAAGAGCTTCGTAATAATAACTTTCGAAGTTTACAACTTCTTCACTTTTTACGGTATCAGTAATAATTTCTTTTTGTTGAGAAAAAGCAGAAGATGATATTATAATTGCGAAAAAAACAAGAAAATTTCTCATTTACTAGAGTTTAAATTATTTTAGCTATTACATTTTTATTAAGCCCAACTATATTATTTTATAATTGGTGTAAATCAATATATTAAACCTTGTAAAATCAATTATAATATTATTTTTTGATTAAAAAAGTAAAATAAAAACAATTTACACATGCCAGTTTAATTAGTAATTGTACTAATTTATTGATGTATTTATTCAATGCGAATGTAATTATATTATCATAATAATTTAAATAGAAATTACATGTAGTATTTATTTAGTAGTTATTATGATAAACGTTTTTTTTAGAGTGTTGTATAGAGTTTAACTTGCTGTATAAGTCTTTAAATTAAACGTTTACAATATTGTTTCTTATTTGGTTTAAAATAAATAGGTGTTATTGTTTATTCTTAAACAAAAAAAACAGACATCAGTTTAAAATTAATTAAACTAATATCTGTTTTATGTTATCTTTTTAATCTTGTTTAAGTTCCGTTTTTTTAATTATTGATTGCAAAACGTGGGTTTGTGTTTCTTCTTCTATTTCTTTTTTTGTTTAATACCGATTTTACTGCATTAACTCTTCCTTTACCGTAGTAAATTTTATCAGCATCAATTTTATCAGCATTTTTATACAAAATGTTTTTAACCTTGCTTACTGATATGTTTCCATTATTTTTTGCAATAATTAAAGCTGCAACACCTGCAACTTGTGGCGATGCCATACTTGTACCTGAAGCCCAAGTCCAACCACCAGGAATAGAGCTTAGTACCGAATCATAACTTCTTCCACCACCCGGAGCTGCTAAATCAACAATTGATTTACCATAATTTGTGTACGAAGTTGGAATGTCGAGATTAGTATTATTATCTTCCATCCAACCAATAGGAGAAGTTGCCGATACAGTAATTACACCTTTTAACTGAGCCGGTAATGTAATATAACCTTCATCTAAATCAGCATTTATACCATTATTTCCTGCCGATGCTATAACTACAACTCCTTTTTTGTTTGCATATTTTATAGCTCTTTGCATTGTTTTTATTAACGCTTTATATTGGTCGGTATCTGGAAATCTACCACCTAAACTCATGTTAATTACATCAGCTCCGTTATTAGCCGCATAAATAATACCATTGTTTATCGATTCGAAACTACCACCTCCGTTGTATTCCGATAAAACTTTTACCGCAACAATTTCAGCTTTAGGAGCTACACCTATAATACCGTACCCATTATCATTTCCAGCTGCTGCAATAATTCCTGCAACGTGTGTACCGTGGTTAAAATAGTTACCTTCTCTAACATTCCAACTTTCTCTGTTAATAAACGATTTGCATAAACTCGTATTTAAATTTGGTGCAATATCAGGGTGTTCAGCATCAATTCCGGTATCTAGTACAAATACCTTACAACCTTCTCCCATACTAGGTTCGGCAGCCCACGCTTCACGTGCATCAATTGCATCTAAACTCCATTGTAGCCATTCGTGTTGAGGAATTTCAGTTTCTCCATCACCTCCACTTTCAGCATTAATTTTTAGTATTTTATCTGATACATAAGCAGGAGCCGAAAACTTAACTAAATAATTAGGTGTTATCGATTCTATACCTTCAATATCTAAAATCTGTTTTTTACCTTGGGTTTTGTTTAGTTCAATATAAACAACTCCAATTTCGGGTAACGATGATGATATTTTACCATATTTTTCTATCTCGGCTTTTAACTCGTCCGATAAAGTTTCTGTATCAGTAGTAATTACATAGGTGTTTGCTTTTTCAACCGCTATTTCTTGGTTGTTAGTTTTATTTTCAATGTCTGTTTCAATTTCTTTCTGACACGATGCAGTAAGAAATATAGATATAGTAAATAATAGTAGTAATCTATTGGTTCTCATATGTATATGTATTTAACTGTTAATTGATATAAAGTTAGTTATGTATTTATACGTAGGAAAAATACTACTAAATATTACTGTATATTTCGGTTAAAGACACTTTTAAAAACTACGTTTAAAATATTTACAGTGTTGTTTACTTATTTGCAATAAAAGTTGAGTTTTTATTGTTCATCTGTTCATTTTTATTAACAAGCTTTGCAACAACTAATATGGTAAACGTGTAAACCAAAAAATATTTCTTATTTTTGCACACTGAACAAAACATAGAAAATGGATATTCAACAAAACATTAGTATTGGAGTAGTAGAGGCTTTAAAGTCTTTGTACGATTTGGAAGTAGAATTGATTGATTTTCAACCTACCCGAAAAGATTTCGATGGAGATTTAACATTGGTAGTGTTTCCTTATCTGCGTTCTTCGCGCAAGGGACCTGAGCAAACTGCTGTGGAAATTGGAGAATACCTGAAAGAGAAATTAAATGAAGTAGAAGATTTTAATGTTGTAAAAGGCTTTTTAAACTTGGTTATTTCCGATAAACCTTATGTTGATTTTTTATCCGAAAATTCATCGGTTAACAATTTTGGCTTTGTTGAGGTAAACGAAAATTCTACTTCTACAATGGTTGAATATTCTTCGCCAAACACAAATAAACCACTACACCTTGGGCATATACGTAATAACTTATTGGGTTATTCGGTTGCCGAAATTATAAAGGCAAGTGGTAACAAGGTTTATAAAACTCAAATTATAAACGATAGAGGAATACATATTTGTAAGTCGATGTTGGCTTGGGAAAAGTTTGGAGAAGGAGCTACTCCAGAATCAACAGGATTAAAAGGAGATAAACTTGTTGGTGCTTATTATGTAGAGTTTGATCGTGCTTATAAAGTTGAGGTAAAAGAACTTGTTAACGGTGGAATGGAACAAAAAGAAGCCGAAAAACGTGCTCCATTAATGCTTGAAGCTCAACAAATGCTTAGAAGCTGGGAGGCAAAAGATGCTGAAGTTATAAAACTTTGGGAGATGATGAATAAGTGGGTTTACGACGGTTTTGAAGTAACATACAATAATTTGGGTGTTGATTTTGATAAAAACTATTACGAATCGAACACTTATTTATTAGGAAAAGAAATAATTGCAAAGGGTATTGAAAAAGGTGTGTTCTTTAAAAAAGAGGATGGATCGGTTTGGTGCGATTTAACTGCCGAAGGTTTAGATGAAAAAATTGTACTTCGATCGGACGGAACAGCAGTTTACATGACTCAAGATATTGGAACTGCCATTGAGCGTGCCATTGAGTTTGGTGTTGACGAAATGATTTATACCGTTGGTAACGAACAAGATTATCATTTTAAAGTGTTGTTTTTAATTTTAGATAAACTTGGTTACGACTGGGCAAAAAAGCTATATCATTTATCGTACGGAATGGTTGATTTACCTTCTGGAAAAATGAAATCGAGAGAGGGTACTGTTGTTGATGCCGATGATTTAATGGTTGAAATGACTGATACAGCTCGTGCAATTTCAGAAGAATTAGGAAAACTTGAAGAATATAGCGAAGAAAAAAAGGCAGAGCTTTATACCGAAATAGGAATGGGAGCTTTAAAGTATTTTATGCTTAAAGTTGATCCTAAAAAACGTATGCTTTTCGATCCGAAAGAATCAATTGATTTTAACGGAAACACAGGACCTTTTATACAATATACACACGCTCGTATAAAATCTATTTTACGTAAGGCAGGTGATGTTGCAAAAGCTGATTATACAGCATTGAAGCTTCATGATAAAGAAAAGGAGTTGGTTAAGCATTTAATGAATTACCCTAATGTAATTCAGTTAGCTGCTAAAAATTATTCTCCGGCATTAATTGCTAATTATAGTTACGATTTGGTAAAACTTTATAACTCGTTTTATCAGAATGTATCAATTTTAAAGGCAGAAGATGAAGTTGTAAAATCAATGAGAGTTGATATTTCGGCATTTACAGCAAGTGTAATTGCATCGTCAATGAAATTATTAGGTATTACTGTGCCAGAAAGAATGTAGGGTTTTTAATAAACGCATAGATAAATTATTAATGTGTAATGGTTAATTTAATATTCTGTAAATCAGTACTGTAAAATAGTATAAATGTAATTAACAGGTTTCATGTGTTTTCGGAATACGAAAATATTTGAAACCTGTTTTTTTTTGTTTTATCTGAAAGTGGAACTTATTGTTAATGACATAATAACTGAAATTAAAAAATAGTAACCTTATTATTTTAGTATAAAAGTTATATAATTGTGGCATAGCTAAATATTGCTAAAGGGCTACTAAATTAGCCTTGAAAAATTAACATTAATCAATATTAAAAACTCAAAATAATGGGATTATTTTCTTCTCTATTAGGAAATGCAGGAACAGTAGAACCTGAAAATTTAGAAAAAGAGTATTCGAATCTTTTAATTGAAAATGAATCAGTTGAAATAGGATTTAAGCTTATTCGTGATACATTTATATTTACTAATAAACGTTTAATTTTAGTAGATAAACAAGGACTTACAGGTAGTAAAACAGAGTATTATACTGTAGGTTATAAATCAATTACACGATTTTCGGTTGAAACTTCTGGTCATTTTGATTTAGATGCCGAACTTAAAATATGGATTTCATCGGAAGTTAATCCAAGTATTTCTAAAAAGTTTAATAAATCGGTTAATATCTATGATGTGCAAAAGGTGTTGGCTAAGCATGTTTTGTAATAAATAAGGTAAAGTTTTTTAAACTGATGGAGTTAACTTGGTCTCCTTTTAAGCACCATGACAAAATTATAGATTTAAATTAATGTTTATAGGTGTTTTATAATTTTCAATTGACAATTATAAATTACTTAATAATTACATAAAACAAAAAAAGCACCTCAATTGAGGTGCTTTTTATATATAAAACTTAAAGAGTATTAACCTTTAGTTAAGCTTTTTTCTTGGTTAAGCTAATATTTCTAATATCACCTTTTCTACCATCAAGCTTCAATAATACTTCTTGTTTAGTACCTTCAATAATTTCAACTTTATCAACTTCCTTACCTTCTACAGTTTCAATAGTAACAAGTTCGGCAGTCATATAATCAACACCTTCAGTTTCAATAATAACAGCTTTTTGCTCAGTAGTATTTGCTGAGTTAACGGCGTGATTAGCATCTACATCAATAAGATGAGGAGCAATAATTAAAGAAACAATCGACATTAATTTAATAAGAATGTTCATTGATGGACCTGAAGTATCTTTAAAAGGATCTCCAACAGTATCTCCAGTTACCGAAGCTACGTGAGCATCAGAACCTTTGTATTCCATTTTTCCATTAATTTCAACACCTGCTTCGAAAGATTTTTTAGCGTTATCCCATGCACCACCAGCGTTGTTTTGGAAAATTCCCATCATAACACCCGATACAGTTACACCAGCTAATACACCTCCAAGAACTTCAGCACCAAAAGTAAATCCAACAAGTATTGGAGTAATTAATGCAATAGCACCAGGTAACATCATTTCTTTAATAGAAGCTTCAGTTGAAATAGCAACACATTTATCGTATTCAGGAGTAGCTTTATATTCCATAATTCCAGGAATTTCTCTAAACTGACGACGAACTTCGTTCACCATAGCCATAGCAGCTCTACCAACAGCAGCAATTGCTAACGATGAGAATATAAAAGGAATCATACCTCCAATAAATAATCCAGCTAATACATCAGCTTTCGAAATATCGATAGAAGTAATACCAGCAACACCCATAAAGGCAGCAAATAAAGCAAGTGCAGTAAGTGCAGCCGATGCAATAGCAAAACCTTTACCAGTTGCAGCAGTTGTGTTACCAACAGCATCAAGTATATCAGTACGTTCACGTACTTCTTTTGGTAATTGACTCATTTCGGCAATACCACCAGCGTTATCGGCAATAGGTCCGAAAGCATCAATAGCCAACTGCATAGCAGTAGTAGCCATCATACCTGCAGCAGCAATAGCAACTCCATAAAGTCCAGCAAAGTAGTAAGAACCGTAAATACCAGCGGCAAGAATAATAGTAGAAATAAAAGTAGATTCCATACCTACAGAAAGTCCACCAATAATGTTTGTAGCAGCACCTGTATCAGATTGCTGTATAATAGAGTTAACAGGCTTACGACCCATTGCAGTATAATATTCAGTAACAATACTCATACCAGCACCAACTGCCGATCCAACAAGTATAGCATAATATATGTCCATGTTAGTAAATGCATATCCACGAATTTCCATAGTTTCAGGCATCATCCACATTACTATAAAGTAAGATGAAATTACAACCATTATAACTGAACTCCAGTTACCAAGGTTTAATGCTTTTTGTACGTCACCATCTTCGCTTGAAATTTTAACAAACATAGTTCCGAATATAGAAAAGATAATACCAACACCTGCAATTACCATTGGTAAAAGAATTGGAGAAAGACCTCCAAAAGCATCATCAGCAATAATTTCACGTCCTAATACCATTGTTGCAAGAATTGTAGCAACATAAGAACCAAATAAATC
>JAGLDK010000025.1 GCA_023145615.1 Ichthyobacteriaceae bacterium
TTTTCGATTTGTAGGTATATAAATATTTGTTAGTTTTGACATCAATAAATTAACGTAAGAATCGAAAATATGATTAATAAATATATACAAGAAGCATATAAAATTTTAGATGGTAAACAGCTTGAAAGAGAATTAGTTGAGCAGTTAATGGATTTAAAGGGAGAGGATATTTTAGACTTAATGTCGTTGGCAAATAAAATCAAAAAGAAGTTTGCTGTTGAATCTCATGTATGCACAATAATGAATGTGAAATCGGGTATGTGTAAAGAGGACTGTAAATTTTGTTCTCAATCAATGCACAATAACTCCGATATTGAGCGTTACGCTTTATCATCAACAAGCGATATGGTGGCTCAGGCAAAAGAGGCAAATAAAGCCGATATTGCTAGTTTTGGTTTGGTAACAAGTGGTACTGGATATAAAAGAGTAAATCCTGAGTTTAAGAAAATTGTTTCATCAATAGAAAAAATAAAAGAAGAAGTTCCGCATGGTAAAGTATGCGCAGCTATTGGATTGTTGAGCGATGAAACTGCTAAGGTATTATCGGAAGTTGGTATTGCTAATTACAACATAAACTTGCAAACTTCGGTTGATGCTTATGGCGATTTGGTTTCAACAACACACTCGTCGGCCGATAGAATAGAAACAATAAAGCACCTTAAAAAGTACGGTTCTAAAGTATGTTCGGGTGGAATTATTGGATTAGGAGAAACTATGAAACAAAGAGTTGATATGGCTTTTACGCTTAAGGAACTTGATGTTGATGTTATTCCATTAAATGTACTTGTGCCAATGCAAGGAACTCCTTTAGAAAATCAGGAACCAACACCGGTATCTGAAATAGCTAAAACATTTGCACTTTTCAGATTAATAAATCCAACCAAAGTAATAAAGTTTGCTGCCGGAAGAGAAACCGTAATGAAAGATTACCAAGGTTTGTTAATGACTGCCGGAGCTAACGGATATTTAACAGGTGGATATTTAACTACCCGTGGAAGAGATGCGCAAGACGATGCTAAGTTTGAAAAAGAACTTGCAATGTTTTAATCATAATTTATAAATATTACTACTTTATATTACGGCATTGTATTTACTATAATTATTGTAAATACAATGCCGTAAATTATTATACAACACTCCAATTAAATTATCAATTTACTACTTTAAAAATCAGTAGCTTTTTTTGTGTTTACAGATGTACTAACTGGTTATTATATGTTATAGGTGCTTGATAATTAACCATTGACAATTAAAAATGAACTATTACTCTATGAGTCCAACAGAAATATTAGAATACGATAAAAAACACGTTTGGCATCCATATACATCAATGATAAATCCGTTGCCTGTTTATGAAGTTGTAAGTGCAAGCGGAGTAAAGCTTAAGTTGAGAGATGGTAGGGAGTTGGTTGATGGAATGTCGTCGTGGTGGGCGGCAGTGCATGGTTATAATCATCCTGAATTAAATAAGGCAGCCACAAATCAGTTGAGTAAAATGTCGCATGTTATGTTTGGCGGAATTACTCATGAACCTGCTGTTGAGCTTGCTAAAAAACTTGTGGAGTTAACACCCAATGGTTTAGATAAAGTTTTCTTGGCCGATTCGGGTTCTATTGCTGTTGAGGTTTCTGTGAAAATGGCTGTTCAATATTGGTTTTCAAAAGGTAGAGCATCGAAAAATAAATTGCTTACTGTGCGTAACGGATATCATGGCGATACATTTAAGGCTATGTCGGTTTGTGATCCGGTAAACGGAATGCACTCTATTTTTACGGGTTCAATGCCTATTAACTTTTTTGCAAATCAGCCAGAAATACGATTTAATAATAATTGGAATTCGGAAGATATATCATCATTAAAAAAACTTCTGGAAGAAAATAAAGAAGAAATTGCTGCTGTAATTATAGAACCTATTGTGCAAGGTGCAGGAGGTATGTGGTTTTATTCGGCAGAATATTTAAACGAATTAAGAGAGTTGTGCAACGCTAATGAAGTGTTACTTATTTTTGATGAAATAGCAACAGGATTTGGACGTACAGGAAAAATGTTTGCTGTTGAGCATACTAATATTGTACCCGATATTATGTGTGTAGGAAAGGCTTTAACAGGTGGGTATATGACTTTGTCGGCAACAATTGCAAGTACTGATATTGCCGAAACAATATCGAAAGGAAGCCCAGGAGTATTTATGCACGGACCAACATTTATGGGTAATCCGTTGGCGTGTGCGGTTGCAAATGCCAGTTTAAATTTGCTATCAAATAGCAATTGGAAATCAACTGTAAACAGAATTGAAGGCATATTGAATACTGAATTATCGGTTTTGAAAAACTCTGATAATGTGCAAGATGTACGTGTGCTTGGAGCTATTGGAGTTGTGGAATTAAAAACGGCTGTTGATATGGCTAAAATTCAGAAAGAGTTTGTTGATAGGGGAGTTTGGGTACGTCCGTTTGGTAAATTGGTTTATTTAATGCCACCGTTTGTAATTTCTGATGATGAGCTTTTACAACTTACAAAGGCGGTTGTTGATATTGTTGAAGGTGGACTTTATTAGTTGAATTCAATAATAAATTATATGTTGAAATATAAAACTTATACTACCGAAATAAATAATTTAAAAGAAAGTGGAAACTTCAGAGAATTGAAAAATGTAAGTTTTAATGAAGGTTCGGAAATTGAATTTTCTAATAAAAACTACATTAATTTTTCGGGTAACGATTATTTAGGTATTGCTGGTAACAAAGAATTATCGAAATTATTTATTGATAATTTAACTTCGGTTGATTTAACTTCTGTTTCATCAAGATTATTAAGTGGTAACGAAGTTAGCTATCTGGAGCTTGAAAATACTTTGGTTGATTTATATAAACGAGATTCGGCATTGGTTTTTTCGTCGGGTTATCATTTAAATATTGGAGTAATTCCGGCTATTGCTTTAAAAGGCGATTTAATTATTTCGGATAAATTAAACCATGCAAGTATAGTTGATGGTGTTAGGCTTTCGGGTGCCGATGTTTTTAGATTTAAACATGCCGATTTAAATAAGGTTGATGATTATTTAACAAAAAACAGAAGCAAGTATAATAATGTTTGGATTATTACTGAGTCGGTATTTAGTATGGATGGTGATTTTACAAACCTTAAAAAGCTTGTAGAATTAAAGCAAAATCATTCGGCATTTATTTATTTAGATGAAGCGCATGGAGTAGGGGTGCTTGGAGATAATGGTTTGGGTTTGGCAGAGTCCGAAGGTTTAATAAAAGATGTTGATATACTAACCGGAACTTTCGGAAAGGCTTTGGCATCGTACGGAGCTTTTTTGGTTTGCGATAGTGTACTTAATGAGTATTTAATTAACAAAACCCGAACTTTAATTTTTACAACTGCCTTGCCACCATTTCAGTTAAAGTGGACTAATAACGTGCTGAAACATTTACCGAGCATGAAATACGAGCGTGAAAAACTTACCGAATTATCGGCTTATTTAATATCAGAATTAAAAAATAAAGGATTTAATGTGGTAGGTAATAATCATATTATTTCGATAATAATAGGCGATAGTGCAAAGGCTGTTACTGTATCGGAAAGTTTATTAGCTAACGGAATTTTTGCTTTAGCAGTACGTCCGCCAACTGTTAGTGTTGGCACATCTCGAATTAGAATATCGTTGAATGCTAATTTAACCTTTGAAAATATTGATTTGTTTGTTGATGCTTTAAAATTTGATAACTAAAAAAAAGCTAGAGTTACATTACTAAATTTAAAGTAATGTAACTCTAGCTTTTTAATTTATAAGTACCACAACAAAATTATTGGTGTACTTAAATTATAGGTTCTATAACAATTACCTATATTCTTTCTAATACTATATTTTCGTTTTCTTTTTTAGCAACTACTTCAAAAAACTCTTTTAATTTCGGGTATTCTTCAATCGAAAATATTTGTTTTTCTATTTTTAAAAAAGCAATTACTTTAATAACATCAAGCTCAACTGTTGTTTTAAAAATGTAGTGTCCCGATCCATTAAGTAGTTTTATAGCTTTGTTTTCTGGAACACTTACTATTTTAAAACCATCGGGTATGTGGTACGATATAATACTTTTGTTGTTTGATAGGTGACTTAAAACAACTGGAGTATTACGTTTTTTAGCGGTAAAAATATTCTGATGCTGATCGGAAATAAGAGTTTTAATAATTAGCTGATTGTTATTGTTGTATTCTGAATATTTACGAGTAAAATAATTATAAGTTATAACACCTTTTCCTCCTTTTATTTCAGCATTAAACTTATCAATTGATTTACTTTGTACTTCTTTTGCTAATTTATTAAGCTCTTCCTTCTTCCCTTCTTCAGAGTTAAAACGTTGTGCAGCATCTACAGCATGGTGTCCGTTTACACTTTGTCGGGCTAAAACTAGCATCTCCATTTTTTCGCTAAAACCAATATCATAACGTCGGGTTGTACTTGTGCTTTGTGGAGTAATAGTAGTCCAAATATTATCTTTCTTATACGAAATTATTAATCCAGTACCATTTACATCGCTTAGCGGAAGCATTCCAAAAGGAGAATTTTTAATAGTAGCATCAAGGTAAATTGTTTTTCCATTTAAATAAACCATTGTAATAACGTGGTTTAATAATTGAGCATTTGGGTAATTTGAGTGTATAACACCATTTTCTCGGGTAGAAATAAGTACCGGCATTGCTTTTATGCTTGCATCTTTAAGTAGCTGAGTTAGCAATAGATTTATATCGCCACTCGATCCTGTTTTAGATGATAATAAATCGATATTAGATTTAGTACGAAAAACAGTTTTGTTATGATTCCATGAATAGTTTGACGATACGTATTTAAAAATTTGTTTAACCATCTCCTCTCTATTACTACTTGATATTAAACCCTTAGTTGCAAGATTATTTAATATACGAGTTGTTTCTCGGCTTGGTTTTACCGATGCTCCACCTCTTTTATGTTTTAAGTAATCTGATCTAATAGTTTGCCAAGTAATAGCAACTGTTTCATCATCTTTTTTAAGAGATTTAGTGGTGAAAGATACGTTTGTTGCGTAACCTAAAGTTGTAGGACTAAAATCGTTTGTTTTAAATGATTTTGAGTTTTTAGAATATGCTAATAATACATTTTCTTTCGAAATTTCTCCTTTATTAGTACTGTGTTTAAATTTTACATTATCAATGTTACCTGTAAAGTTTTCGGTTAAATCCATCCATACTGGGCTAACGCATTTAAACGCACTATAAGTAACCGGTACATCGTGCTGAAAATACCATTGTGGTATTGAAAATATAAAAGGAGAACTAATAACATAACGCACATCAATTACCGAACCTGCTTTTAAATTGGGCATGGTAAATATTGCTTTTTTATTGTACTCCGATATAGTTTTATTTTTAATTAACTTAGGGTTTAAGTAAGTTTTTACAATACTACCATCAATAATATTATAAGTTATACCTTCAATATGGGTTATTTTATCCGACTTATTTTTGTTGTTAAGCAAATTAATAGAAAAATCACCTTTGTTTAGTCCTAAATCGTTATATATCTTTATTCTAACAGTTCGGGTAAAGTATTGTACTGTACCGTATAAAGTGTTTTGTTGATTAATAATACACTTTCCGTAATCGTAAACAATTTCAGCATTTGCTGTTTTTTCTACTTCATGACTTTTCTGCATTATTATTTTCGACGAAACAACTCCAAAATCTAAGTCTTTTTGTGCTGAAATATTATTAATAAAGCTTAATAATATTATTATGGATGTGTATAGTTTTTTCATGTACTGCTATTTTAGTAGAGTTTATTAACTGTTTAAATATCGGTAATAAATATTAATCGGTTGGCTATGTAGTGTTTCAAGTTTTACTTTTAACATTTTATGTGTATAGTGTTGATGTGTAGTAGTTTGAGTTTGGTTATGTAGTGTTATATGCTTAGTGGAGGTTGTTAATTAGTTGTATTATATATATAGGTAAGAAAGTAATTACAATTAATCATTATTTTTAATACTGGTATATAAAAAAGGAGCTATTGATTTGATTAAATCAATAGCTCCAATGTATTTGTTATATAGTTTGTAAATTATATTCTTTTTAATATAATTTTTTCATTTTCTTTTTTATCTATTAATTTAAAGAATTTTTTTAATTCATTATACTCTTCAACTTTAAAAATCTGACGATTAATTTTAATTGAAGTATTTATCATTATTTTATCCTCGTTAATAGTAATATTATATACATATTGTCCTCCACCATTTGGTAATTTTATGGCTATGTTATCTGGCATATTATCTAGCTTATATCCGTCTGGAATATGGTACTGTAACATTACTCTGTCGTTTGGAATGTGGCTAAAAACAACTGGTTTTTTTCTTGATGAATTTGTAAATGGATTATGTCTTTGCTCAAACAGCATTGGGTTAATTAGTAACTGGTCTCCTTTTATTATGCGGTAACCCGATGTTAAAAAGTTGTATTCAATTTTGGCAGTAGCACCATCTAAATTAATTTTAAAGTGGTCAATATTATCTGCATTAATTTTCTGAGCATATTTTTTAACCTCTTCATCTTTATATTTAGAGTCATATTTATTGGCAGCATCAATAGCATAATGCCCTGATAATTTACATTTTGTAAGTGCAAAAATGTTTAGGTTTTCGTCGAATCCAACATTGTACGATTTCATGTAACTCGATTTTGATGGCTCAATTGTTGACCATAAATCATTACTGTTAAAATACATGTCTTTTACTATTAATCCAAAACCGTTAAGATCATTAAGTGGTAGTATTCCGAAAGGTGCTTTTTTTACAGTAGCATCTAAATTTATATTATTAGCTCCAATTTTAAGAAGTGCAATAACAGAGTTTAACTGTTTAATGTTAGGAAATTTTTTGTCAATAGGTCCGTGATCGGTAGTAGATATAATAATTGGGTTAACAGTTATACCTGCCTCTTTTAGTAATTGAATTAATAAAAGGTTTATATCGGAACTTGCGCCAATTTTACTTTTTGCTAATTCGCTATTTGTTTTAGTTCGGTATATTGAATTTATTCTGTTCCAATCGTAGTTATCGGTTATATAATTATATATGATATTAGCTTTATCATATTCGTTTTTTCCATCTAAATTTAAAAGGCTTAATATATTTGCAGAAACCTCGTCTGGTTCAATTGATTTTGCACCAGTAGGATCGCTACTATAATGTAAGCTTAAGCTTTTCCAAGAAATAGGAAATCGTTGCCCATTCATACCAGGTGCATTTACCGATTTTGTTGTAAATGATATGTTTGAAGCATAACCTCTTGATGATGGGTTGAAATCTGAAATATAAAAAGGAGCAATTTTTTTCATTTCATAAACACAAACTTGTTCTTTTGAAATTGCACCTTCTCTTAATTCCGATTTTAAATCAATATCCGATTCATCACCTGTAATATTTGGGTTTATATTAACCCATTCAGGTATAACACATTTATAAGCACTATACTCTGTAGGTATTTCGTTTTGAAAATACCATTGTGGTATGATAAAGAAAAACGGAGAACATACTACATATTTTACATCAATTATAGAACCAACTTTAGCATCAGGCATAGTAAAAATAGCCTTCGACATGTGATTGTTTATTTTTACATACTCAATTGCACTTTTATTTAAATGCGATTTACCTGTTTTATTGTGTGTAATACCTTCAATGTGGGTAATTTGTTCCTCTTGATCTCCTAGTTTCAATAAATCAATGCTTATTGTAGCACGATTTAATCCTTTATCGTTATAGATTTTAATTCTAGAAACTCTAGTGTAGTAAAGTTTAATACCATTCATGGTATTTTGTTGGTCAACCCAACTTTTACCTAAATCGTAAATTACCGCAGCATTTGCATTTGGAAATTTATCGTGTTTTTTAGAATTGATTAATTTACCTGAAACATTACCGAAATCTAATTTTTCTTGAGAGTGTAAATCAGAAAATGTAATTATTACAATTAATATTGAGATGTAGTACTTAATCATATTGTATATTTTACAAGGTTATTTTTGTTTAAACAAACCTGTAGTTTCATGGTGCAGATTTGTAGTTGTGGTTTCTATAAAAATAGAAAATTAGTATTGTATGAAGTAACATTTTCAGTAGTAAACTATTTTATGCTATATGTATGTTTATTAAGGTGTTGGTTGTTATTTGTAGTGCTTATTTGTTGTTTTATTTAATGTATGTAGTTTCTTTGCAAGAAATAACTTACGTATTATGGTTTGTATGTAGTCTTTAGTTTATACTTGTTAAAAGTGGTTTTTTTTTAATTATTGATAATGAGGTAGTTTATTTTACTTCTTTTTACCTATAAATCAATAAAAAAAGACTTTAAAACACTTAATAATTAATAAAATTGAGAAACGTGACAAATGTCATGTTGTAAAATTCTGATACTAAAAAAAAATATAACACTTTTGAATATCGTAACACGATACACTGTAATGGTGTTTAATGTACAATAAGAATATTAACCTATGTAGGTTTGAATATAAATTCAAACTAGAGACCTTTTTTATTATAACCTATTAATAAAATGTATAAAATAACTTCGGATTTTTTTCGATATTTATGATTTTAAGATTTAATTAAGGAGCTCATATAAATAAATTATACACTATGTCAAGTGATACTATTACGAGTACAGAAGTAGAAGAAGTTGTAATTAAGTTTGCCGGAGATTCGGGAGATGGAATGCAATTAACAGGAACACAATTTTCAGGAACGTCGGCATTATTAGGAAACGATCTTGCAACATTCCCAGATTATCCAGCCGAAATTAGAGCTCCACAAGGTACTGTATCCGGAGTATCTGGCTTTCAGGTTCATATTGGAGGAACTGACATTCAAACACCAGGTGATTATGCCGATGTTTTGGTTGCAATGAATCCAGCAGCACTTAAGGCTAACATTAAGTGGATTAAAGCTTCGAAAACTATTATTGTTGATGCTGATAGTTTTACGAAAAAAGATTTAGAAAAAGCAGAGTGTGATCATAATCCTTTAATAGGCGATACATTAGACGCTTATAAAGTTATTAAAGCACCAATAACTACACTAACAAAAGAAGCTTTAAAAGGCTTAGGATTAGATGCCAAAACCATGGCAAGAAGTAAAAATATGTTTACTCTTGGTATGGTATATTGGATGTTCTCTCGTCCGTTAGATTATACCGAAAAATTCTTAGAGCAAAAATTCGGAAAAAAACTACCATTAGTTGCTCAAGCAAATATTAAGGCTTTAAAAGCTGGTAGAAACTATGCAAGTACAATTGAAGCTATTCCTAATCAAATAAAAATTACGGGTACTCAAACTCTTGAAAAAGGAACTTACAGAAATGTGATGGGTAACCAAGCAACAGCTTGGGGTATTTTAGCAGCATCTGCAAAATCGGGTAGAGATGTGTTTTTAGGTTCATATCCTATTACACCTGCTACCGAAATTTTACAAGAAGTAGCTAAGCACAAACATTTCGGAGCAAAAGCTTTTCAGGCTGAGGATGAAATTGCAGGTATTGCATCAACAATTGGTGCATCTTTTGCAGGTTCTTTACCAGTAACTACAACATCTGGTCCTGGTTTGGCACTTAAGGGTGAGGCTTTAGGATTGGCTGTTATGACTGAGTTGCCATTGTTAGTGGTAAATGTTCAGCGTGGTGGACCATCAACTGGTTTGCCAACAAAAACTGAGCAATCAGATTTAATGCAAGCACTTTACGGACGTAACGGAGAATCTCCGGTGGCTGTTATTGCTGCAAGTAGTCCTGCTGATTGTTTCGATTATTCTTTCCATGCTTCTAAAATTGCATTAGAGCACATGACTCCGGTTATTTTATTAACCGATGGATATTTAGGAAATGGATCGGCACCTTGGAAAATCAAAAAAATGGATGAGCTTCCTGAAATAGTACCGCCTTTAGTTGGGGCTGGAGCTGAAAATTGGAAACCTTATGCACGTAACGAAAAACTTGTAAGAGAGTGGGCTATACCTGGAACTAAAGGTTTAGAGCACCGTATTGGAGGTTTAGAAAAGGATTCGGAATCTGGAAATGTATCGCATGTACCAGAAAATCACCAAAAAATGACTGAGGTAAGAGCTGCAAAAGTTGCAAAAATTGCAGATTATTTACCCGAATTACAAGTTGAAGGAGATAAAGAAGGAGATTTACTTGTTATTGGTTGGGGTGGTACAAAAGGTAGTTTACTATCGGCTGTAAGAGACATGAAAGAAGAAGGTAAATCAATTGGTTTAGCTCATTTTAACTACATTAATCCTTTACAAAGAAATGTAAAAGATATTTTAGGTAAATACAAAAAAATTATTGTTGCCGAATTAAACTTAGGTCAGTTTGCAAATTATTTGCGTATTAATTTCCCTGAATTTGAATATAAGCAATATAATAAAGTACAAGGTTTACCTTTTACAGTTATTGAGTTAAAAGATGAGTTTAACAAGGTATTAAATCAAAACTAGTTATGGAAGCTGTTATGGAATTAGAAAAAGTAAAATATACATATAAAGATTTTTCGAGCGATCAGGAAGTTAAATGGTGTCCGGGTTGTGGAGATTACGCAATATTGAACGCAGTGCAAAAAGCAATGCCTGAAATGCCTGTTAAAAAAGAAGATTTCGTTTTTATATCGGGTATTGGGTGTTCATCTCGTTTTCCTTATTATATGAATACTTATGGTTTTCATAGTATTCATGGACGTGGATTAGCAATTGCAACAGGTACTAAATTAGCTAATCCTAATTTAAGTGTTTGGCAAATTACTGGAGATGGAGATGCACTTGCCATTGGTGGAAACCACTTTATACATGCCGTACGTAGAAATGTTGATTTAAATGTTATTTTGTTTAACAACGAAATTTACGGATTAACAAAAGGTCAGTTTTCTCCAACTACAAAGCTTGGTATGAAAACAAAAACTTCTCCTGAAGGACAAATTCAAAATCCTTTTAATCCAGGAGAATTAGTAATGGGTGCCAAAGGAAGATTTTTTGCTCGTGTAATGGATAAAAAACCAAAACACATGAAGCAAATTTTTATTGAAGCCGAAAAGTTTAAAGGAACATCGGTTGTTGAGGCGTTAACTAACTGTGTTATTTTTAATGATAAAATACACGATCAGTTTACTCATAAAACAAATCAGCAAAATATGTTGTTTGTTGAGCATGGTAAGCCAATGCTTTTTGGAAGTGAAAAACAGTATGGTTTAATGCTTCATGGCTTTAAACTTATTAAAGTTGAACTAGGAGTTAACCATGTTACTATTGATGATATATTAGTGCACGATGCACATGTAGAAGAAACAGGACTTGGTATTATGCTTGTAAATGCGGGTATGAATGATGGTTTACCTCGTGTATTCGGAGTAATTAGAGCAGTACAAGAAGATACTTTTGAAGTACGTATGCAAGCTCAGGTTGATTCTGTTAGAGAAAATACTAAATACAACAACTTAGATGATTTATTTGCAAGTGGAGAAACTTGGGAAATAAAGTAGTTTAATGTTTGACTCTTTATGATTTTTTTTAATGAGTTAAACATCTTATAATTTTTTTAAACCTCGTTATTGTTTTTAAACAGTAACGAGGTTTTTTTGCTGTAATAGTAATGTCGATAATAATTACACATACAGTATTAATCAAAATATTTATTATTTTTACAGAAATAACAAGAAAGGCAAAGGTATGAGTGTATATGTGAATAGGGAGAAAAGCTGGCTTAAATTTAATGAGCGAGTTATGCAAGAAGCACAAGATGAAACTGTGCCTTTGGTTGAAAGAATTAGATTTGTTGGTATATTTTCGAGCAATTTAGATGAGTTTTTTAAGGTGAGGTATGCTTATGTTAGAAGAGTTATGGTAGCTAAAATGTCGGGAAAAAAAGAAATAGGAATAAGTGCTACACAGCTTTTAAATGAAATTGAAGTAGAGATAGAAAAGCAACAACACATAGCTCAAAATTTGTTAGATGAACTTATGCTTGAACTTGAGCGTGAGGGGGTTTTAATTATTAACGAAAATCAAGTTAATCAAGAACAATCAGAATTTTTAATAGATTATTATAACGATAATATTGCTCAAACTATTATGATTGTTATGCTAGATCAAATAGATAGTTTGCCAAATTTAAAAGATGAGGCTATTTATTTGGGTGTAGAAATGATGAAAAAATCGAAAGATAACATTAAGGAAAAAACTAATTATGCAATAATAGAAATACCTGCAAAGGGTAAAAAAAGGTTTATTGAAATTCCATCGAAAGACAAAGATCTTAGATATATTATTTTAATGGATGATGTTATTAGATTTAATCTTGGATATATTTTTAGGTTTTTCGATTACGATACATTTAATGCTAATGTTATTAAGGTAACTCGTGATGCTGAACTTGATATTGACAACGATATTTCGAGAAGTTTTGTTGATAAAATATCACGAAGTTTGAAGAAAAGAAAAAATTCTAGAGCCATAAGGTTAACCTATGATGAGGATATTTCTGAAGGATATTTGAACTTTTTAAAACTTAAAATAGGTATTGATAAGTATGACAATCTTACAAGTGGTGGTAAGTATCATAATAAAAGAGATTATACAAGTTTTCCGAGCTTAGGAAAAGAAGAATTAGTATATAGTAAAATCAGACCTTTGCCTGTTAAAGATTTTAATTTATACGAAAGTATTATTGAGCAGATAAAAAAACGAGATTATTTAATGCACACACCTTATCATAATTATTCTTATTTGATAAGTTTTTTAAAAGAGGCGGCTTTAGATCCTAAAGTTAAAAGTGTAAAAATTACTTTGTATAGAGTGTCTGATAATTCAAGAGTGGTTAAGGCACTTATAAATGCTGCCAGAAATGGAAAGCTTGTTATAGTTCAAATTGAACTAAGAGCTCGTTTTGATGAAGAAGCAAATATAAATTGGGCCGAAAAAATGAGGTCGGAAGGAATAAAATTAATCTTTGGAGTAAAAGGATTAAAAGTACACTCTAAAATATGTTTAATTGAACGTAAAGAAACTACTGGTTTATTAAAATATGGCTTTGTAAGTACAGGTAATTTTAATGAGGATACTGCAAATGTTTATACTGATTATACTTTGTTTACAGCACATCAAGGTATTTTAAGTGACATGGATAAAATATTTGATTTTTTCGACACTAATTATATTATTAATAAATATCGACACCTTATTGTATCGCCTCATCATACCCGAAAAGATTTTGTAAAACTTATTGATGATGAAATTTCTGTTGCCGAAAGAGGAGGTAATGCTTATATAAATATGCGTATGAATTCGTTGGTAGATAAAGCAATGATTGAGCAATTATATGAAGCAAGTATTGCAGGAGTAACTATAAAACTTGTGGTGCGTGGTATTTGTTCTTTAATTCCGGGGCTTGAAAATATCAGCGAAAATATTGAAGTTATTAGTGTTGTAGATAAATTTTTAGAGCATCCGAGGGTTTATATTTTCGGAAATAATGGAGATGAAAAAATATTTATATCTTCTGCTGATTTAATGACTAGAAATTTAGATCATAGGGTAGAGGTAACTTGTCCGATTTATGATAAGGATATTAAAAAAGAAATTATTGATACATTCAGTATAATTTGGAGCGATAATGTAAAGGCTAGAATAATAAATTATGAGCAGGATAATGTTTATAGAGATTTACCTGGAGATAGAGTAAGAGCTCATTTTGATACGTATAATTATTATAAAAAATTACTTAAATAGTTTTGGGCTTGTTCTTGAAAATGGTGAACGAGTGAATAAAAAAAATAGATTTTAGTGAATAGGTTAACATAATTGATTAGGAATAAGTTTGTATCATTACTTGTTAGATAAAATGTTGTAAATGTTTACTATTTGTTATTAGATAAGCGTTGATAGTTTGATTAAATCAGACGAAATTAAAATACAATTTTTTAACTAAATATTTTTATGTTCGGTTATGTTTTTTTATTGTTGCACTACCAAAACTATTTTAGTATAAAGATATTATTTATTTTGCTTAAATGAATTTTAATATGGAAGTAAGGAAAATTGCGGCTATAGATATAGGTTCTAATGCTGTAAGGTTATTAGTTACAAGTGTTATTAAAAAATGTAATGGAGATGTTAGTGTTAAAAAAATAGCATTAGTACGATTGCCAATTCGTTTGGGACAGGATGTTTTTGTTAAAGGACGAATTTCGAAAAAGAACTTTTCGAGGATGGTTGATGCCATGAAATCATATAGATATATAATGAGAGTTCATGGGGTTGAAGAGTATCGTGCAATGGCAACATCTGCAATGAGAGATGCCGAAAATGGAGAGGAACTTGTTGAGGTTATAAAAGAAAAGGCAAAGTTAGATGTTGAAATTATTGATGGAAAAAAGGAAGCGAAAATTATTTTTTCAACAAATATATTAGACTTAATACGTAAAGATAAATCGTATGTTTATATTGATGTTGGTGGTGGAAGTACAGAAATAACCATTTTTTCGGACAATAAAATAGTTGGAACTAAAAGCTTTAAAATAGGAACTGTTAGGTTGCTTAATAATAAAGTTGAAGATAATGTATGGGCTAAAATACAGGAATGGATTGTTGATAAAACAAAGGATGTTAAAAATATAGAAGCTATTGGTACTGGTGGAAATATTAATAAGATTTTTAAGATGTCGGGTAGGGAAACTGGCGATACTATTTCTAGCGTACAATTAGAAGCAAAATTAACATACCTATCGAGTTATACATACGAAGAACGAATTGAAGAATTGAAGCTTAATTTTGATAGGGCTGATGTTATAGTTCCGGCTACTAAAATATATTTATTGGTTATGGAATGGTCGGGAGCAAAGCAAATGCATGTACCTAAAATAGGTTTAACCGACGGTATAATCAGAGGGATTTATACAAATGAGATATAATTATGGTTCTCTAATAAATACAGTGATTTGGTAATAACGTTATTATTATTATTATTATTATCATCTTTACAATCGCAAAATGTTATAATAGATATACAAAACGTTATCACGATTTTTAGACTATAAGTTTATATCAACATTAACGATTCTATAATCACAGTATTTGTCAAATAATAAATAAAAAAGCTCAAATAAACTAAATTCAGTTTATTTGAGCTTTTTTATTTGTTGAATCTAAGTTGAAAGTACAATTACAATACCGGAATACGGAATGGAGTACATCCACAATGACGATCGGCTGTTAATGCAACTGTGTATCCAATCATAATTTGATGCGATCCTGCGTGGTGCATTTGATATCTATCTGTCATTACTTCGTATGAATATCCGTAATAGAAATTGTCTTTCGATCCTCCTAACATTAACGATGCCGACATTGAGCTTATTGGAAATGTTTTCCATGAACTTCTTGACGAAAATCCTATCCAGTAACCTAAATACTGTTTTCTTCGGGTAATAGGTATGTAGTAAAGTTTAAGGTTTAAATCTAAGTGGTTATCGTAGTTTTCAATAACTCTAACCATTGCAGCAGGTTCGATATATAAATATCTGCTTGCTTTCATTTTCCAACCATAAAGTGCTTGCCAGTTTCTTGGGAAAAAGCTGTTGCTAATTGTTTCATCGCTGTATCCTCCCGAAAGTAAATGAGAACCTGATATTCCTCCATACATTCCATCCCAAATCATAAATATTCCTGCATTTGAATTATGTCCGAAAAAATTATAATCGTTCATGTTTAATGCCGGATCAGACATTAATGACATATCGGTTTGAGAAATATATTTTTGCGTTCCGGTGTATGATAAACCAAAAGATAATCGGCGTAATCTTTTTATGTTTTTAGATAGTGGTAGTGTGTACGAAAAAGCAACTTGATAACCGTTTTGACGGTGGTATCCGTTCTCGTCCATAAATACATAACCACCCATTTTTAGGTTGTCGTATATCTGACCTTCTCCGGCAATTGATTGCGTACTTGGCGAACCTTCCATACCAACCCATTGCTGACGGTGAATTGCCTGTACTTTCCATACATTATCAAGCCCAGCAACTGCAGGGTTTATTAAAAAATACGAACCAAATAAATACTGGTTATATATGGGTATTTCTTCCTGAGCGTGCAATGATTTTGCACCTAAGGCTATCAAAATTATTAGTAAAAACTTTTTCATACTGCATATTTGCTTTTGCACTCATTCTATCGTTATCATCTTGCCTAAAAAAAACACCTTTTAAAATACACAAAATATTAATAAGTAATAGTTGGTTATCTAGCACCTATAAATACTCATTAATTTAAACTTATATACATTAATAATTGTGTTATAACACTTATTAATGTACATAAGTCAGGGTTTGGTGTTATTTTATTATTATACTCGTTATCTAATTAATGAGAAGTGTCCGGTATAAGTTATTTTTCCATCAGCGTAAAGGTCTATGTGATACCAGTAATCTGATGCGGGTAATAAATTACCTTCAAAACGTCCATCCCAATTTAAATCAATACCCGGTACTTTGTGTACTAATCTTCCGTATCTGTCGTAAATACGAACCATTGATTTAGGATAAAGTTCAAGTTCCTTAACATGCCATGTGTCGTTTACGCCATCTCCGTTAGGCGAAAGTATATCAATGGTAGTCATTTTATCTTTAATTAAAAACTCATTTGTGGCATCACATTCGTTATAATCAATAACTGTAATTATGTGATTTCCTTCAGTAAAGTTGTTTTCAATTTCATACTTTCCATTATTTAAAGCAGGATAGTATTCTTTATTTTCGATAAAGAAACGGTAAGGCGAAACTCCTTCATTTACTGTTACTAATATATTGTTTTCGTTTACTTCTACGTTATTTATTTCAGGTCCATTATCAACATAAACTTCAAAAATTAATTCATCTTCACAACCGAATGAATTTACAGCTTTTGCGGTATATGTACCTGCTTTATCAACAAATAAAGTTGGTTTTGTAGAGCCATCATTCCAAATAATAGACTCGTAATCGTACTCCGGTGTAAGTTCAGTACTACCTCCAACACAAAAACCAACTGAGTTAATGCTATTTGAAGTGTCGAAATATTGATCTTTAATATATACACTTTTGCTAACCGAACATTTTCCATTGCTAGCCTCTACAATATATTCTCCTCCGCTATTTATTTCGGTTACATCAGAGTTAGTTCCGTTGCTCCATTTGTAAGTATATGTATCATCTATATTAAATGGAATAGCAACTAAGCTAAGAGTTTTCTCATTACAATTAAAGCTAGGAGTTTCAATTCTGAACTTAGGATATTTAAGAATATCAACTTCTACTGAGCTTGAATAAACACACTCTCCAAGCGTTGCTGTTGCGTGGTAAGTTCCTATTTCCGATACCGTAATTTCATCGCTAATAATACTGTCTTTTATATTTGTACTAAACCACGATATAACTGCATTGTTATACGGACTTTTATCAGCAACAATTTTTACTGATTCACCCTCACATAGCTGTATACTTTCTGGTAAATCAAACTCAGGTTCGGGGTTGTATGTAACAACTACATCGGCAGTATTAATACAGCCTTCGTACTCGGTTTTAAGATTGTATGTAAACGATTGTATGTTTACAATTTCTCCAATGTTCTCGTCAATATAAGTTCTGAATTTTTCTCCAATACCTTGTTGTAAAACTGTACCTGACTTGTTAGTCCAAGTATATTTTATAAGAGTTGGATCAATATCAGCATTAATTACCGGATCTAATAAAGGGGTATCGTACTCACAAGTTTCAATTAAATCAGTAAGCTCAATTGATGGCGATGGCTTGTAATTAAAGTCCTCAACATCGGCAGTAGCAACACAGCCTTCGGGTGTTGAAACAATTACCTGATAACTGTGGTTTCCTAATAAGCTAACTCTCAATGAATCTTCGTTATAATTTAGTTCTGTTACTCCATCAATTAGCCAAGTATATGTTAATGTTTCAATTTCGTTGGCATCGTTTAGTATTTCGTAATTATCTAAATTAACAGTAATTGTTGTACCATAATCATGACAATCAGATGCAGTAGGGATGTTCATTGTGATTAATGGCATTGGACTAACATTAATTGTTTCCGATATTAGTTCATCACATTTTTTACCATCAGGATATGTTGAGCTTGTAGGATAATTTGCAATTAATATAATATCGTATTTACCATCTTTTGAAATTGAAAGAGTAGGTACGCCTTCAATAGAATCTATTACAGTTCCTTCTTCTATCATTTCTGCCGATCCGTTGTATTCTAAATCAGTACGCCACCATTGATATGTTATATTATCGGCACGATTTAATATTTCTACAATATTAGTAATGTTGGCTGTTAAAGTTGCCTGATCGGTACTACATGTTATATTTTGTGCTTCAATATTTGCTAATGGTTTTGGCAAGTACGATACCGGAATTGTTGCTTCTTTTGAATTACAATTAAGTTTATCAAATATATTAGAAACCTCAACTTTATAAATTCCGTTTTCTAATGCCTTTATTTTAGCAACATCGGTTATTATTGTTTTGTTGCTTGGCGTTGTCCATGTGTACTCTAAAGTCATCGATTCGTCAATGTCAACTGTGTAAGCTTCAATATAAACTTCCTCATTTGTACAAATAGAATTTATATCGTCTGTAACTAAGAAAACTTCAGGATTAGGCATGAAGTTTACATTAATTTCTTCTGAATAGCCATCACAATTATTTTCGGTAGTTACTTTTACTTTATAAGTTCCATTTTGATTAACCTTAAGTACCGGAACTTTTGTTGTAACTATTCCATTGTATGGCGTTGTCCAAGTATAAACTAGGTTTTGGTATGCTGCACTATCTTTTGCATTATCAAAATCTACTAAAAGTTTAACATCTCCAATAGCTGTACATTTATCAACAGTTCCATCAATTACTAATTCTATTTTAGGATTTCGGTTATAAACTACATCTTCAGATATAGGATTACTGCTACAACCATCGGTAGTATATGCTGTAACAGTGTATTTACCTGTTTTATGTACGGTTAAAGTGTTTTCGGTAGTTAAAACTTTACCTGTTCCATAAGGTACTTCCCAAAGAAAAGTTAGGTTTTCGGAGTTACCTGCATCTATTGTTAATATTACAGGTTCATCAGTACATTCAGTTGTTTCGTTTTTTATGCTTAAAGTAATGTCAGGTTTAATTTCGTAATATATATAGGTTATTGCTTGTTCCGATTCGCATCCTTTTTCGGTATTTACAACTACGCTATACCATCCATTTTTATCTATTATTAATTCTTTTTCAATACCATCAGTAATTAATGTATATGTTCCATCTTTAGTTTCAGAGTGTTTCCATATATAACTAAGATTTCCATAATCTATATCTCCGTTGGTTAAATCGGCAGATAGAGTAGGGTAGCTAATTGAGCATAACTCTTTTTCTCCTTCGGTATTAATAACAACTTTAGGTTGAGGTAAAATTGTAACATCGTAATTGCTTGAGTTACTAGGGCAACCATGTTTATTCTCGGCATAAACTGTATATGTACCTTTTGCCAACGCCTCTAATGTAGGTTTGGTTGTGGTTATAAACTCGTTTGGTGCTGTGTATGGTGTTGTCCAAAAATAAGTAAGTTCGCCGTAATTAATACTTAAATCGGTAATACCTACCTCAAGCATAATTGGGTTGGTTGAACAATTTTTGGCATCAGCACTTAAGTTAAGTTCAATATTTGGTACTGGTTTAAAATCAATTGTTATTTCAGCATCATCGCTTAAACATGCTTCTGCACCACCATTTGTAGCTATCGAACTAACTTTGTAAGTACCCGATTGTGTTACCACCAACGAGCTTTCGTAATAGTTTGCAATTACAGTACCATCTGGTTTTGTCCATATAAATGCAACATCCTCTTTAGGTATGTTGTCATTAATATCTGCATGTATTGTAACTGGTTCAGTAGTACATATATGAATAGTTCCTTCTATACGTGGTATAATTTTAGCCTCTGGACGGTAATCAACATTAACTGTGTCGCTAGCTGTACAACCATCAGTTGTTTCTGCCATAAATATGTACTCTCCACTTTTATGTACAGTTAATATTGTTTCGTTTTGGTTAGGAATTACATCTCCATCAAGATACCAACTATAAATAAGTGTATTGTTGTAAGTTTCAAGTCTATCAATAATAGCATTAAGTTTAACCTCTTCTTGAGTACACGCATTAACTAAACCTTCAATTTTTGTGTAAATTATAGGTAGTGGTTTGTATTCTACGTCTATTTCTTTCTCTCCGTTAGTACAAAATTCTGTATCGTTATAATAAGTCCTAACTTCAATTTTATGGTTACCCGATTGCGAAATTTGCTTTTTAATTGTTGTACCAATCTCATCATTACTTATTTCAATTTCTTCGGTTGTGTTATCTGGTTTTGTCCAGAAATATTTAATGTTATCAAAAATTATATCATTGTCAGGAATGTCAATAGTTAAGTAAAAAGGTAGAGGAGTACATTCTTCTTGTATTCCTTCATAATTTAAAACAAAATCTGCAAGAGGGCGGAAATCAATATCAATAACATTTTCGGTGCTTGAACAATAAGTGAAATAATCTATTGCAGTAACTTTGTATATTCCTTTTTGAGTTACTTTAAGTGTTGCAACTCCATCATCATCAACAAAACCGTTTTTAGTTTCTCCGTTAGGTAGTTCCCAAGTTAGTAAGGTGTAATCTAAGTTAATTTCATTAGGGTTTTCGATTTTTGCAGTTATGGTAAACTGTTCATCAGTACATGTTTCTTTAGGTACATTATGTGTTACATTTAACCTTGGTGCAGGAGTATAATCAATTTGTTTTTCTGCAATATTTGCAGAGCTACAATTTCCGTTTTCAGTAACTGCCTCAACAGTATATAGTCCACTTGTGTGTATTATTAATTCTTTGGTTATTTCTCCTTCTATAATACTACCATCTTGTTTCCAAGTATAAGTTACATCTCCATAAATTTTACTCGTATCTTTTATTTTGGCTATAAGTGTTATTTCGTTGATTGAACATTCGGCTAATTCACCATCAACTTCAATATACATTTCGGGTATTGGGTTGTAGTTTATCTCTTTTTCAATAAAACTTGTGCAAATAACGGTATCGTTATGTTTTGCAGTAACTATAAGTTTGTATATATCACTTTCTTCAACAGTAATATTAGTTTCTGTTTTATCGGTAAGTTCAACATTGTTTTTATACCACTGATAAGTAACTGTTCCGAAATTAAAAGTGTCGTTAGTTATCCAAGTATTAATTGTAATAGGGGTGCTGTTACAATCGTTGTTGTGACTTACAGAATAATCAATTTTTGGTTCTGGAAAATAATTTATCTCTACCTCATCAGTTCCTGTACAAATTGATGCTCCTGTTTTATCAGAAACTTCAACAATGTATTTACCCGATTCTTTAATAGATATTTTGTTAGTAGTAATAGTTTCAGTATCACCGTTCGGAAGTGTCCATTTGTAAATTAGGTTGTTTATATTTAAAATAGTTGAGTTTGTAATATCCGCAGTAAGTGTTACCTGAGTATCGGTATCCATACAATCAGTTTCCAAATTATTTACTGTAATTTCAACAATAGGTTCAGGATTATAGTTAACTACAACCATATCATTGGTTGTGTTACAAACATCGTTTTCAATAGAAACATTAATAGTAAAATTACCGCTTTCGGTTACCGATATTGTTTTTGATGTAGCTCCACTAATATCCTCTTCGTTTAATTGCCACTGATAAAGTACGTTCCCGGTATATGTGCCTGTTACTTTAGCTTCAAGGGTAATTTCACTAGTGGTACAATCATCAGAATTACCTTCAATTTTTACATCAAAATCGGTGTAAATAGGTTTAATACTGATATTTTCGGTTGTAGTGGCTTTACAATCATTAAAATCAGCAGTAAGTATGTATTCTCCATTTTCGGTAGCAGTAATAGTTGTAAGTCCGTTGTATGCTGGTTTTTTATTACCGTTAACCGTCCAGGTATATTTAATATCTTTAAAATCGGTTTTATTTTTATTTTCTAAAGTTGCAATAATAGTAATATCGTCATTGCTACATTCGTTATTAGGACCTTTAATTACGGAACTGATAATTGGATTTGGCTTGTATTCTGATATAACAGTTTCATCAGTTCCCGAACAAAATTCAGGAGTACTAACTTGTACTTTATAATTACCGTTATCAAAAACTTTAATAGTATTTATGCCTTTTGTAGTTTTTGTGCTACCATCGCTTAAAGTCCATAAGTACGTAAGATCAGTTAAAGTTGTTGGGGTAACATCAGCAGTTAAAGTAATAGCTTCTTCTGTACATCCTGTAGGTGTATTGGCATTTAATACTACAGTAGGTTCTAGTAAATAATTAACGTTTATTTTATCAGAAGCAACATTACAATTATCATCCTTAATTGAAATTTCAACCTCATATTCATTACTCTCGGTTACGCTAATTGTTTTGTTTGTTTCTCCTGTTGTATTATTGCCTTTAAACCATTTATATAAAATAGTACCGCTATAATCACCCTCAACGTTAGCTGTTAAAGTTGTTGCAGTGCTAGTACATTCATTGGCATTACCTGTAATGTTAACAGCTAGGTTGCTATAAATAGGGTAGTATTTAATAGTTTGTTTTGTAGTGTCATTACAACCATACTTTGTTGTTGCTGTAAGAGTGTACTCTCCCGATTGGTTTGCAATTATACTTAGTCCTGAAGTTTTATCGGTAGTGTTATTAGGAAGAGTCCACACATAGGTTAAATCTTCAAATGTTATGTGGTTGTTAACTAATGTTGCATTTATAATAATATCCTCTCCGCTACATTTATCTGTTGGTAATATCACTTCAGATAAAATAATAGGTGTTGGCTGATAATTAACATTAATTGTTACTTCGGCAGAATTACAATTATTTTTTGTATCGAAAGCTTGTACCGAATATTTTCCAGCTTTAGTTATAGTATAATTTGGTGCTGATGTTGTTTCTAAATATTCCGATTTATTATCTGCATCAATATAAAACCATTTAAAGTTTAAATTGGTAATATCAGTTCCATTTTCAGCTTTAACAGTAAGTATTAAATCCTCTTTCGTACAACTGTTTTCGTTATTACTTGCCGATACTGTAATTTCTGGTTTGTTAGTGTAAACTACTTCTTTTGTGTCTTCAAAAGTTCCACATTCGTTTTCTACAACAATTTTGTATTCACCGCTTTGGTTTACTTCTAAAGTATGTTTTTCATAGTTAATACCTGTTGTAATTTCTGCTTCATTTTTATACCATTTATAAGTAAAGTCGGTATTGTAAACCGCACCGTTCGAAAATTCAGCAGTTAAAAACTGAGGTGTATCAGAACATAAAAAATCTTCGGCGTTAAAATTAATGTCAACTTCTGGTATTGGTTTAAAACTAATTTCTCCGCTTGTTACTTCGGCAGAATTACAAGATGTTAATTCCGGAACTCCAATTAAACTATATGTTCCATTTTCGGTAACTGTAATTTCTGCTGAATGATTATCTAGATTCAAAGTTTGGTCATTTCCATTTGCATCTTTATAATATCTAACCCAATTGTATGTAAAAGCTCCAAAAGTTCCATTATCGTTTGTAATGTTTGCAGTAATTGTAATTGGTTCCGACGTACATTTGTCATTGTTGTTGGATACAATTAATGAAAATATAGGAGTAGCCTCGTACTCATAATCTTTCTCATCTTCGGCAGTACATCCATCAACAGTAGTAACTACAACTTTATATTTGTTAGTTTCGGTAATTGAATAAACATCGGTAAGTGCATTTGTTGTAGTGGTTTTTACTAAAACATTATTTTTGTACCATTCGTATTTTTCAATTTGTCCATTTCCATTTTTCCAATCCTGAGTGTTATTTATATTAACAGTTATTGTTTGTGCTTTATTGCTACACGGCGATATATTAGTACCTGTTACAATAATTTCAGGTAAAGGTTTGTAGTTAAATTCAACTTCATTAAAATTGCTACAAATTACTGTATTTGATGTGCTTGAACTTGTGCTATAAACAGTTGCTTTATACCAACCATCTTTATTGGCAGTAATATATTTGTTTGTAGCTCCAGTAATATCTTTAAAAACTGTTTCGTTTGGTTGTTTAAACGACCATTGATAATTAAGATGTTGATTAGTGAAACTGTCTTTATTTTCTACTTCAGCAGTTAATGTTTGTGCATTATTACATTCATCGGTAGGTGTGTTTATAGTAACAGTTGGTTTTGGTGCATATTTAATAAGTTTAGTTTTAGTCTTTACTATACATTTATTTTCACCGTAAATAAAATTGCTAACATTTATTTGGTAATAACCACTTTTATCAACTGTGTAATCGGCATTTGTTGCTCCTGGTATATTGTCGTAAGAATCAGTGTCTTTTTCTTTCCATTGCCATTGGTAAATTACTTTACCACCATCGGCTTCAATATCAGTTTTATTATTTACCCATGCAGTTAAAGTAGGTAGTGTTTCGGTACATTCTTCGTTTGTAAAATCATTAATTTCTACTTCTGGAATTCTGTTAAAATCAACTTTTATTTCATCAGAAAAATCACAAATGTTTCCATTATATTCTTTTGCTGTAGCAGTAGCACGATATGTACCAACTTTATTGGCAGTTATAGTACGGTTAATTTGACTTGTTAATATGCTAAAATCATCATCCTTAATACCTTTAAATTCCCATTGATATTCTGTAATGTCAGATTGCGATAATTCGGTACTATTAATGGATATATCAAGTACGGGGAAATCAGTAATACATTCTTCTTTAATATCATCTCCTAAATAAAAAGTAGGAGCAAGACCATAGTTAATAAATATGTTGTCGGTGTGGCTACAGCTTTTTGCTGTTGATGCTGTTACTCTGTAAGTTCCTTTTGTTTCAACAGTATATTTGTTTCCAGTAATGAATTCAATATCTTTAAAGTTACCATCGCTTTCAGTAGAAACTTCCCATTTATATGTTACAAGTGCAAGTTCTTCGGGAGTAAATTTATCGGTTATTTTTGCATTTAAATCAATGTTTAAAACTGGTTTTTCATTCAAACAACCAGCATATTCTTCATCAGTACCTAAATCAAAACTAGGAAGAGGATTTGTAGTTACATTTACTTCTTTATAGTAATTACACTGAG
>JAGLDK010000026.1 GCA_023145615.1 Ichthyobacteriaceae bacterium
AATAAGAGAGTAAGCCTTAGCATCTAAAGTAATTTCATCTCCATTACACATTTCGTAATCTGGAATTAAAGCCGATGGTTCACTATGTATGTTAATAGTGCTAATTAATTCTTTAGTACATGTGCTGTCTTTATTTGCAATTAAGATTGTTACTTTAGTTTTTCCTTTTACAATGTGGTTTATTGCACCATTATCGGCACTGTTTCCAGTTTTATATTCGGTAATTATCTTTCCGGTTGCTGGTTCGGTAGTTTCTAAAGTCCAATGTGCAGTATGGTTTGAATCGAAAAGCGTTAAATCAAGTTTTATATCTTCATCTAAACAAACTGTTTTATTACTTATTATTGTGTTTATATTGTTATTAGTAACTTTTATATCTTCAATATATGTACAACCTAAATCGGTAATAATTTTAATAGTGCTTTTACCTCCAGTTCTATACGACATTTCTTTGGTAATTTCGAAATTAGAAGGAACAAGCTTTAGTTGAGTTTCAATATTTTTACCATTAAATATATACGCAATAGCAGTAGGAACCGTTAAATCAATAAACTCCGATTCTCCATTACAAAGCGTAATGTTATCAACTACTAAATTGGTATTTGCATCGTTAACTACTATAGGCTGTTCTACCGTAAAATTACAAGTACTACTTGTTGTAGGATTAGTGTATGTTGCAATAATTTTAATAGTACCGCTAGTTGTAATATTATTGAGCGTTAATTTTGTAGTTGGATTAATTTCAACATCATTTTTATACCAAACATAAGTTATGTTGCTATTATCTGCTGAAGTTTTGTTTATTTCAATATTAACTGCATCGCAACTTCCGTATTGAGAAATTGTAAATTCAGGAGTTGTGTTATTATCAATAGTAAAAGTATGCCATTTGTTTGTTGCCAAGCATTTACTATTATCATCTTCTGTGTAAAAAGCTTTAACTTTATAATAAATGGCATTTTTATATTTGTCTTTTAAAATAAACTTATCACCCTTAATCCATTCTCTTCTTCCATCTTGCTTTTTTACTTTCCATTGATATGTAATTCCTTCAATTTTATTAGGAATTATTTCTAATACATCGGTACTACAATTAATGTAATTATCCTGTAATCCTAAATCTGTTATAGGGTCAAGAGTTTCAAGTATATTTAAATTAAATATTTCCTCGTAAATACAACCTAAATTATCATCAACCACAAGTTTATATTCTCCTGATGTTGATGTATTGTGTTTTTTATTACCTGTTGCTATTGTATTTAATGAATCATTTGTGTTATACCATTTAAAATATTTAGCATCCATATTTAATGCCGATGCATCTATTATATATGGTATTTCGTTATTACAAATAGTTATTTCGTTGCCTAATACAGTGGTGTTGCTTCCTGATTTTATTAGATTAATTTCTTCGTAATTAGCCTCGCAACCATTTAATTCAACTTTAAGCCCGTATGTGCCTATTTCGTAAATAGTAATTGATTTTGATGAAACATTATTGCCATTTAAATCTGTAATAACATTTCCATCTTTATACCATGTGTAATTTGCATTGTTAGTTTTTGCAGTTAATGTATGTGTAGGATTACACATTATTACATCTGCCCCTAAATCTTCGGTAGGAGTGCCTGTTACTGTAACATTAAAGTTTACAGCAGTTGATTGGCAACCATTATATTCGGCAATTACGTAATAATTATAGTTACCAATACTTAATGCTCCAATCTTAAAATCGGTAGTTTCTCCGGCATTTATGCTTTCTAGTACAGTTTTTGTATTGTCATTACTGTTATATAAATAGTAATTTATTCCGCTTTTTATTGATGCATCTGTTTTTTCGGAAAGATTAATGTTAACAATTACTGGCAAATTTTCGCACATTGCAATATCTGCAATGGGTTTAAGTATTGGAGTAGGGCTGAATTTAAAATTAATTTCATCGGTTGATATGCTACAACCACCATTTGTATTGTATTCAACTAAATATCTTCCTTCGGTATTAGCCGTTGCATTGTTTCCGGTTGCAATATATGTAGTATCAACAGTAGTACCGTTTAATTCAAGTTTGTACCATTTTATAAAAGCAGAGTTAATGCTAATGCCATCATCTGTACTTTTAGCCGAAAGAATAATGTTAGTGTTTTCACAAGTATTTGTAATAGGTTCTATTTCAATATACGATTGTTGTTCTATTACAACTTCAATTTCATCAACGTATTCGCAACCTCCAACATTAGCTTCTACTTTATATTTACCGTTTTCTGTTACAACATAATTCCATGTAGAATTATTTAGGTTGCTCCAATTTGTTGTTGTTTCGTTATACTTGTACCAAATGTAAGATACTTTTGTTTTTTTATCAGCTCCGGTTAATGTTTTTAAATCCGAACCTATTACAATTTCTTTATTTCCATTTAATACAACTTCGGGTTTACCGTTTGTACCTATTATAGTTTCATAATAATAACACTCGTTTATATTGTCTCCAAGTATATTTATGGCTTTGTTGCTTCCTCCAATTACTACTGTTGCCTCGTTCGATGGACAAGATGATTCAACATTGTTTTCGGTTGTAACAATAACTTTGTAGGTTCCCGATTCGGTTACGTTTAATGTTTTACCAATTTCTCCCGAAATTATTACTCCATCTTTATACCAGAAATAATAAGCAGGGCTTGGTAAATTATTTACTACGGCAGTAATAGTTTGGTTATTTCCTTCTGCTAAGCATAAACCTTCATTACCATTTAAATTAATATTTACTTGGTAATCTTCAATAACATCTTCAACATCGGCTTGATAAGTTAGCCAACAACCTCGGTAGGTAAGAACCACCGATTTATATGTTCCTGATTCATCAATTTTCAAAAATTTTCCATTTATGTCTTTTGGCCAGTTGCCCGAACCATATGTAGCATAATCGTAATATCCATCAACTTTGTAGCCAGAATATGATTTTTCACTGCTATCTCCATCGTACGACCAATAGTATTCCTTTGCTCTACCTTGCTCAACAACAGCATGTAAATCGTGGGTGGTTTCACCTTTATTACTACAAATAAATCCAACTGGGGTTACTTTTAGTATTTCTCGGATTATACCCGTTGGTTTTTCGGAATATGTACAACCTGCAGGTGTAGTAATAGTTAATTCATAACTACCTGGTTTACTAATTTCTATTTTTGGGGTGTTTTCTGTACCAGGTGTAATTTCTCCATGATATTTTCGATATTTACCAGCAACCCATGTATATGTAAAGTCTTTAAATCCTGGGAAATTTCTAATTTCAGGATCATCAAAAAGCGGATCTAATTCAACTGTTGCTGATTCTCCACAAAGAGCTAAATCGCCTAATGTAAATTTTGGAATTGGATAAATTGCAACTAAAACGGGTTCGGAAATTAATTCACATCCGTTTTCTAAAACCGCATGTGCTGTATAGTATCCGTAATCTTTATAAGAATCGGGAGTAATAATTTTAGTGTCAGCATTTTGGTCATTAACTGGGTAAACCACACTGTTACTACCTTTATCATCATCGGCTTTTGTCCAATAATAACGTTCAATTAATGAGATGTTATTTTTTACAAATGCAGTAACAGTACCAGCTTCTTCACAGCTAGGGTATCCTTTAGCAACTACATTTATTTTAGGATTTCCAACAAAAAATTCTACATAATTATCGCATTGATTTTCCGAAGAAATTGTTACAGTATAATATCCAGGAGCAGGAATGTTTAGTAAGTAAGGATTATTAGGGTTTGTAATATTATTAGGGTATCCATCTACAGTTTTTCCTCCGGCACTTAAATTTATAATGTATTCCTCATTACTCATAATATTATTTATGGTTAATTCGGCTTTTGTTGTACCTGTTTTGCAAAAATCAATATCAGGTACACTTGCTTCAATTGTAGGGTTTAATGTTACTGTAAAATCTTTAGTCATAGTACATCCACCATTTGTAACGGTTAAAGTGTATTCGCCTATGTTTGATAAATTTGCAGGTATATATAATTCGTTGTAATTTCCATTAGTAGTGTAGCTACCTGTTAATGTATTTCCATTATGTTTCCATTCCCATGTTGAATTTTGGGTGCCAATATCACTTTTTAGTTTCGATATTAGTACAATATACCCATCGCCTTCGCAAGTTGCCCCTTCTTTTTTGGTATCTATTGTTTGCGTTGTACCAATTATTATTTTATCAGAATTAGTACAGGTGTTTTCACCTTCAACCCAAACCTTAAGAGTGTATGTTGCTGGTGTTGTTACTGTAAAAGATTTATTATTTTCTTTAGTTTTCCCTTCTGTTATGTTGGAGTTTTTATTATTAATTAGCTTGTAATTGTAGGTGTAAGCCGAGTTGTAATTTTCAATATTTAATTCAATATTTGCGTTACCATCGCATAAAGCAACGTCATTACCTAAATTAAATACAGGCTTTGGCGTAACTATTAATGTTACTGTTTTGTAGTACGTACATCCCGATATTGATGTAGCTGTAACTTTGTAAACTCCAGCTTCAGTAAGTTTTACATTGTTTAAGTTTATTTCAGGTTTTAAGTTTTCGTAACTATTAGGTCCTACCCATTTATATGTCGATCCTTCTAGGGGGGTTATAATACCTTCAATATCTTTAACAAATAAAATACCATTAAATTCAACGTCATCTCCCTCACATACCGATATTGTCTCATCTTTTAAATTAGAGAATTCAAGAAAAGTAAAAATTTCGGTTTGTTCTGTAGTTGCACAACTACCATTTCTTAATATTTCAACAAAATAACGTCCAACTCCTGTAGTACTAATGTCGTGTTCTGTGTTATTGATTGATGGCGTTATTCCTATTCTTTCAGTAGTATTATTTTTTTTGTAATACCATTTATAGGTGTCGTTTGATTTGGTTCCTGGGTTATTATAAATTATTTTTAATGTCGATCCACCTTTACAAAATTCTTTAGCATTATCAATATAAAAATCAGGTGCATCAGTAACTGTAATTTCAAAATCTTTAGAATATTCACAACCCGATTGAGTTATGAAAGTAGCGGTATAATTTGCATTGTCAGAAAGTTGTATATTTTTTATTTCGAAATCTTTATCAGTACTAATAATTCCTTTCGATGTTTTTTCCCATTTTACAACTAATAAATCATCGAAATTAATTTCCTCGAAAAAATCTTTAAAAACAACATCATCTCCACTACATACACTTAAGTTACCAGTTGTCATGTTAAGTTTTTTTTCGAAAGTTATTTCAGTTTTCGAACTACTGTAGCAGGTTGTTTTAGATATTTCATCGGTATATTCAACATCAACTCTATATGTACCATTAGCACCTCCGTTGCTATTATCAATAGTTATATCCTTATTGTTTTCTCCACTAATTTCATCCTCATCAAAGTACCAACTGTACGTAATGTCGTCAGTGTAATTAATTACGCTTGTTTCTAATATATATGTATCGCCATCGTTACCGCATATTGTTTGTTGAGATGGAGAGATTACTTCAAGATCTAAAATTGTAAGGTTAACAGTGTATTCTAACTGATATAAATTACCATTGTAGTCAACTGATATTGTTAGTTTTTCGTTAGTAAGTATTGTATTGTGTTCTGGTTTATCTGAAATATTGACACCATTCATGTCATCGGTAATCCAAGCATATGTAAAACTTGTATCATCACTCAAGTTCGTTTTTGTAATTGATGCGTTAAACGTATGAGTACTTCCACTACATATTGTAGCATCTTTTAATTCATCTAATTCAATGTAATATATGTTTATGTCTTTTGTTTGTTCAAACCCTGAACTATTTTTTACAGTTACTGAATAGCTTGTTTTTGTTTCGTAATTACCTTCTGTAAGTTTTAGTGTAGAATTTGTAGATCCATCACTCCACAAATAAGTAAAGCTATTATCTGTAAAATCTCCAGGGTTAGTAACAGTAGCATCAAAAGTATAATCGGCACCCAATTTTACAATAACAAAACTTTCAAGATTATCGAATTTAGCTTTGTCAGGGTTGGTATCGTTTATTTCAGCAGTGTACAATCCAAAGTTATTATACATGTAATTGCTGTAAAAATTAGCCGAATTACTTGTATAAATATCAGTTATATTATTAAAACTAAATGCATTAAATAGCTCAGCATTAAGCGATGTGCTAAATGCTAACATTAACAGAATATTAAAGTATATATTCTTCATAGAGTTTATATTAAGGGTTGTTTTTTTATAATTACTTACAATTACTATCAGTAATTCCTTACTGCTTGCAATTTAGTGTACGTTATACATTGCAAAATATGATTTTTGAATATATAAGCTTGTTTATTGTGAGAAAACTTAAAGTAAAATTTTACTAGATATAAGTACTTGGTATTTAGTATTTTGAATTGGTGTTTTTCGGTTTTTCAACAGTAAATTTACTGAAATATTTTATAATATCTTCTTATAATTTTCGGGTATAATGTTTGTGAACAGGTTAAAGTGTGTTGTGTTTACATGTATTATGCTTATTTTTAGGCGTTTTAATGTATTATATGGCAGTGCTTATTGGGTTTTTATATTAATTGTACTTAGTTGTTTTGTAAGTAAAATATGTCTTTTATTTTTAGGTAGAATAATTGTTTTTTTACTGTTGATAAATAAATGATTATTTATAATGTAGTTTTTACACTAGTAAGTGCCATTACACAATTATTTGTGTATATAATTTGGCTATTTAACCAATACCGTGATTTGATAAAAAGTTATAGTGTTATCACTATTTTTCGACTATAACGTTTGTAGCGATAATAACTAATTTTAATATTTTTACTTGATTTATCAGAAAACCTATAAAGTTAAATTAACTAGTATTTAATAGGTGTTGAAAAATTAACTATTGACAATTAAAAATTAGCCATTACTTATTAGTTAACTAATATTTGGTTTCAATTTTAATTGGCAGATATCAGTTGTATAGCACAATGCTTATTGAGTAATTGTAATATTGTTTTATAACAGGTTTTGTTAAATAGTAAACTGTTATTACTTGAAAGGTGTGTGTTGTATTAAGGAATGTATGAAAAGAATTTTTTAAAATGTAATTGCAATAAAAATAGCGTTTTAAATATGGGTTTGTAGTTAAATAATAGTTATGTGTTTTATGCTAAATACACTTTTATTTACTTATTTATTGTTTGATGTTAAAATACTTACGATTAAGTTGTGTTAAAATTCGATTAGCTGTTATTTCAGTTTTTATATTTTGTATATTTACGTTAGTTTTTCGTAGTTAAATGTAATGCAATTCCGACTTGAATTGTAAGTAAAGTTTAAAGTTAAAGTGCGGTATATTTTACTGTATTTTTTTTTGATAAATGAGATATTCGTATAGTTTTACTTGTCAAAAGTGATGATACATAGTGTGTTAAATGTTAAATAAGTGTATATGCATTATATAATAGTTAATGTATCTGTATATCAGTGTTTTATTTTTGTATTTAGTAAGGTTTGTTAACGTGTAACATGCCTTAGTAATGAAATTAACCTTTGCCTTTAATATTAAAATGGATGATTTTTTTAAGACGTTTATAGCATAGTGTTTTAAAATTTTAAATACGATGTAGTTTTTTTATACTAGATAGATGTATAAATGTAAGAATTAAAAAACGCTGATTATTTAAGTTATCACCAAAAATATAAATGTATAATTTATATATATGAATTATGAAAAACTTTAAATTACTAATGGCATTATTCTTGTTTGCAACAACAGGGCTAATGGCACAGGTTACTCCAGATTTCCCCGATAGTTATTCAGCCGAAATATTGGATGTTTCGTGTTACAATGGAAACAATGGAAGTATTAACATTGACCTATCGCCTGATAATGTTGATGATATACTTGTTGGTTGGAACGATATACACACCAAAGACTTAGTTAGAAATGATTTAACAGCAGGAGAGTACAAGCTAACCTTTATAAATGGTACAGTTTATACCTTTACTGTAAATCAGCCATCTTCCGAAATTAGCTTTGATGTTACTAACTTGTCAAATTCTACAACTATTAGTACTCAATGCGGAACTTCAAATGCAAGTGCTAAAATCAGTAATATTACCAATGCACAAGGTATTTATACTTATAGTTGGAAAGATGAAAGTGGTACTATAATAGGTACAGAATCATCAGTAAACAATTTATCAATAGGTACTTATTACGCAATAATATCCGACTCTAAAGGGTGTGAAACTACTTTAACTTTTAATGTAACAGAAATTGAAGATGTTACAATGCCTGTGCTTGAACTTAATGTGGTTGAAGCATTTATTGACAAAAATGGTGAGGTTGTAGTTTATGCCACCGATTTTATTAAATCTAAAACCGATAACTGTACTGATAGTAACGATCTTATTGAAACTATTGGAGCTTCTCCTAATGTATCAAACAACCAATCAATTATACTTAACTGCAATTCTGATATGTTTGTTTACGTAGCAGTAACTGACAAAGCAGGAAATAGAACGGAGAAAAAAACGATAGTAACAATTTTAGATAATATAGCTCCTGTTATTAGTGGTGTAAAAAGTACTTATGATTTTTATTTAGATAATAACGGACAAGTAAATCTTACATTGTTAGATATTGGAGCTGAGGTAACCGATAATTGTGGCGTTGATTATCAGGTACTAAGTAAAGCATTGTTTGTTTGTAGTGATGTTGGATTAAAAAAGCAAGTTACATATACGGCTAAAGATGCTTCTAATAATATAAGTTCAGTAAACTTTAATGTTAATATATATGATAGTATAGCACCTGTTGCTGATGTAAAAAACATTATAGTTAGTTTAACTGATGTTAATGAATTTACTGTTACTCCAAGTATGGTTGAAAAAACACCATCTACCGATAATTGTTCAGGCGATTTAACAACTTGGTTTACCAATAATTCGTTGAATAAAGAGTTAAATGAAATTGTTTTTAGCTGTGGAGATACATCAGGAGATGTAAACTATACATATAATGTAAAGGATGAATCGGGAAATATTAAAAAAGTTAAATTTGTAATTACTGTTGTTAATAATACTGTTCCGTTGTTGGTTAAAACAAAAAATATTTCAGTAGCATATACAGGAACCGATTTGGTTGTTTTACCTGAAGACGTTATTGATGAAATAGTAAAAGATGGTTGTATAACCAAAACATTAACTCCAAATACTTTTGGATGTGATAAAGTTGGGCAAACTACCGAGGTTACTTTAACTCTTACCGATGTTGATGGTAATTCGGAAAAATTTAAAGCAAATGTTACCGTTACAAGTAATTTAAAACCAATAGTAGTAACAAAAAACATTGAAGTTGAACTTGATGAATTTACGGGTAAAGTTGTTGTTACAGGAAAAGATTTAGATTCTGGCTCGTCGGATGGTTTATCGTGTAATTCGGAAATCGAATTAGTAAACTGGAAAATAAATGGAGAAGACAATCAAACTTATACTTGTGCAGATATTGTAAAAGGTACTTTTACGGTAGATATTTCTGCAGAAAATTCAGCAGGACAAATCGCAACTTCTCAGGCTAATATTAAAGTTATTGATGTAACTAAACCAGTTGTTGAAACAAAACCTACTACTGTAGAATTAACTGGAGGTGTTGCAAATATTAATATTTCGGATATAATAGGTAGTGTAACCGACAACGGAGTTTCGTATGCCGATGGTGCTTGTGTAAGTTTATCGGTAGATAAATTAAACTTTACTTGTAATGATGTTGTTGATGGAGGGGTATCTGTAAATTTAACTGCAACCGATGCTTCTGGAAATTCAACAACAAAAGAGGCTATTGTAACAGTTTTAGATAATGAAAATTTAGTTGTTGAATTAAAAAAATCATTAACCTACGATTATACTGGAACTAATATTGTTGTTACGCCTAGCGATGCATTAATATCTGTTAACGATGATTGTGCTGTAGTTGAAATATATGATATTGCAACTAGCACTAAAATAGATTATTTGGGTTGTAACGATATCGGAACAAAACAATATGAAATTAAAATTGTAGATAGGGGAGGAAATATAGTATCTGGACTTATAGATATTACTATTGTTGATAAATCGGGAACAAATATAAGTGTTGTAGATTTTAATGCTGAGCTTGATGCTGAATCAGGAATAGTAAAAGTTACCGGAGATGATTTTAGTTCTCGTACGTTTAACGATTGTGTTGTTGCTTATTGGAAAATAAATGATAAAAAGGATATTACATATACCTGTGCCGATGTTCTGAAAGAAAAATTCTTGGTAAATATTGATGTTTATGATGCTTCAGATAATATAATAAAATCGTTTACTCCATATCTTAAAATTGTTGATAACACAGCTCCTGTAGTTAATGTAAAGGAAGATTTTGAAGTAAATATTGGTTCAACCGGAAGTGTTACTATTTCTGTTAATGATTTAGATAATGGTACTACCGATAATGGTTTAACTATTGCCAATGGAGGTTGTTTCTCTTTATCGTCGAATATTCCGCTAACATTTAATTGTAATGATGTTGGTAGTGTTATTAAGGTAGAACTTATTGCAACTGATGAATCGGGAAATAATAGTAGCGATTTTGTTAATATTACTATTAAGGATAGCGAAAACCCTGTAATAACTCCAAAATCAGATTTAACTTTTAGTTTTATATCGGATATTAATATTACATCAGATTTAATTGCTGATATAACCGATAATGGAGATGATACTTGTTTGGATATTAAAGTATCTAAAAGTACTGTTACTTGTGCTGATATTGTTTCGGTATCAAATAAAATAGCTGTTACTGTTACGGTAACCGATAAAGGTGGAAATAAAGTTGAAAAAGTAATTGAAATAACTGTTGTTGACAAAACTGCACCTGTTATTATTGTAAGTTCATTTTCAGCAACACTAAATAATAAAGGAGAGGTTGAGGTTAAAGGAAGTGATTTTAATAACGAAACTTACGACAACTGTGAAGGCACAATATTTACTATCAATGATAAGGAGTCGATAACATATACTTGTGATAATATTGGAGATAATGTTGTAGAAATTATAGCAATTGATAAAGTAGGAAACAAAAGTATTGCCGAAAGTGTTACCCTTACAATTGTTGATGATATAAACCCGGAGGCTAATGTTAAAGATTTTGAGGTTTATTTAAATAATACGGGAGTTGCATTAATTACAGCTGATGATGTAGTTGATGTTGCAAATGGTGGTTTGAGTGATAATACAACTTGTATTACATCAGAAATAGATATTGATACTTTTGATTGTTCAAATATTGGAGTAGTTCCTGTAAAGCTTACTGTTGTTGATGGTTCTGGAAATTCAGTTTCTGAAATAGCCAATGTAACAGTTTTAGATACTATTAGTCCTAATGTTATTGTTAAAGATTTTGAGTTAAAATTAAAATTTAAAGGGTCGGCAACATTAACGGTTAATGATATTGATGATGGTAGTACTGATAATTGTAGTATTGTATCAAGAGTTTTATCTGAAACAAAATTTGACTGTAATGATGTTGGAGATGAGAATATTGTAGTAACATTAACTGTTACTGATAAATCAGGAAACATTACTACATCTGAAGCTAAAATTACGGTTGTAGATGTTGTTGCTCCTGTAATAATGAATCAAGGTGATATGGCAATAACCATTGAAGCTGATAATTCGGGTGTGGCAAAAGTATATCCAAAAGATTTTAATATTGGTACTTTCGATGGTTGTTTAGGAGTTGAAACTATACTTAAGATTGTTGATGTTGAAACGGAAGTAGAATCGGATTATGTATCGTACACATGTACTCAATTAGGAGATCATATTGTTGTAATTAAAGTTTACGATAAAAGTGGTAATATGGTTGAATCTAAGCCTAAAACTATTACTGTAATTGATGAAAATGCACCAGATATTTCGGTTAATGGTATAGTAAAAGATAATAGTGTTTTTTATTTAGATGATGAATGGGGAGAAGTAACAATAATAGCAGATAGTTTATTTAATAATACTGATGCAAACTTTGATTGTTATACCGTTGATTTAAGTAGAGATTATTTTGATTGTGATGATTTAGGAAAGGATATTGAAGTTGATGTTTTCTTGAAAAATGGAAATGGAGATGTAGTTAGTACTGCCAAATCAAAGGTAAATGTATTAGATACTATTGCACCTGTTGTTAGAGTTAGTAAATCGCCAGTAGCTGTTATTTTAGATAGCGAAGGTATTGCAACTGTTTATGCAAGTAAAATAGATCGTGGAAGTTACGATAACTGTGCTATTGTTAAAAGAACTGTTGAACCATCGGAATTTGATTGTAGCTTTTTAGGTAAAGAAGATTTAGTAGTTACTTTAACACTTGAAGATGCTTCGGGTAATGTGTCGAAAAGTCAAGCTACTGTTTATGTTATTGATAATCAATCGCCGGTTGCTGTAGCAAAAAATGTTACTATTCATTTAGATGAAAACGGACAAGCTGTACTTAAGGCTGATGATATTTATGTTCCATCTACTATTAATGCCGAAGGTGTTGAGGTTGGATCGTACGATAACTGTAGTATTGTTGATTGGAAAATTGAAGGTTTTGATAAAGATGCAACATTTGATTGTAGTGTAATTACTGAAGGAAAAGATAGAGGTACGCAAACGGTTAACTTAATTGTAAAAGATGCTGGAGGAAGAACATCTAAAGCTGAAGCTGTTATTACAATTATTGCTGATGCTACGCCTAATATTGTAGCTAATAATATTGAAGTTGAGCTTGATAGTGTTGGATTTGCTAATATTACTGTTGAAGATGTGTCTCCGGGTGTTGAGAGTAACTGTTTGGTGAAATCGGCATATTTGAGCGATTATTCATTTAGTTGCGATAATTCGGGAACTAACAATAAAGTTTTGCTTACTGTTTTGTCGAAAGGTGATGTTGAGGTTTCTTACCCATTTTATGTAAAAGTATTAGGTAGTAGAGTGGTTGTTGAAACTAAAGATGTTAACGTTTATTTAGATGAAGACGGAGGAGTAAATATTTCAACTTCAACTATTGATGCAGGTTCTCATGTTTGTGGTGGATTAGCTGAAGTAGCTTTAAGTTTAGATAATACATTCTTTAATTGCGATTCTTTAGGTTTACGAAAAGTAATATTGAAAGGTAGTGAAGGTGGTAGAATAGCTATAGATACTGCTATTGTAAATGTATTAGATACTATTAGCCCTGTAGTTCGTATAAATCCTGCTTTAAATACTGGTACTAAAGGAGAGTATTATAAAAAGGTGTACTTATTGTCAACAGGTATTGGAACGCTTTCGATTGATAAAATAGATGGAGGTAGTTTTGATAATTGTGGTATTGATACAACAAAATTAAGTACTTATATTTTTAATAGTGCACATTTAGGAAATCAAGTTGTTACTTATAGTGTTATAGATAATTCGGGAAATACATCTACTCAAGAAATTACGGTTTCTGTTTTAGATCAAGAAGATCCTACTGCCGATTTTGTAACAGCGGTAGATGTTGTTCTAAAAAATGGATCAGCTATTATATCAGCCGAAAGTTTACAAGGAAATGTAAGCGATAATTGTACTGCATATAAAGATTTAGATTTTACACTTTCGGGTAAAACCGAATTTAATTGTTCTGATGTAGGAGATCATGAATTGCTTGTTACTGTTACTGATGAATCGGGTAATTCAACTTCAGGAGGTTTTAGTATTAATGTAACTAATCCAAACCCTGTAATCGGAATAGATTTAGGTAGAGATATTGATGCATCGAGATGTGATGAAGTTAAGATTCCTATTATATTAGCTAATGGTTATAAAGTTGCAAATATTATATCAGAAAACGAAACAGTAAGTGTTAATTCGGATACTACTTTTGTTACTTTAAGTGCTAATGTTGATACTGAAATATCAATGGAAGTTGTTAACAAAGTTGGTTGTACTGATAGCGATGTTATATCAGTTAGAGTAGCATCGTGTAATGGTAATTTAGTAATTATTGGAGATGATGTTAATGGTGATATAGGGCAGGATATACAAATACCTTTAACCATAAAACCTGGATATAAGGTTTCGAGTATTACAACAAACAATACAAGTGTTGCAACTATTGATGGTTTAATGATTTTGTTAAATAACGTACAAGAAAATACTAAAGTATTTGTTACTGTTGAAGGAGGTTGTGGTTGTACTGATACCGATGAAGTTAATGTAATTGTAGAATCGTGTAAAGATGATGTACTTGTTGATTTAGGCGGAGATTTAACTATTGTTAGAGGCGATACTGTAAAAGTTGCAGTTAATTTTGAAAAAGGATACAGTGTTGATGAGTGGATTGGAGTTGATAGAGCTGTTTATTTTAATTACAAAAACGATACTATATCAATTGCTTTAGATAGATCAACTGACATTACGGTTAATTTGGTAAGTATTTATGGTTGTACTGCAAGCGGAGCGTTGCGTGTAATGGTTAAAGCCGATAACGTGTTGGCAAACTATGCACTAGCTAATTGTGTGTTTCCTAATATTATTACACCAAATGGAGATGGTATTAACGATGTATTCTTTATAGAATGTTTAGATAATATGGAAATTGCCAAATTCGAAATTTTTAACCGTTGGGGAAGTAAAGTTTATACTGATGATAATTACGATAATAATTGGGGAGAAGGAGTAAAGGAAGGGACTTATTTCTATACAATAGAATTAAATAACCACAATCCTATTACTGGATATATAAATGTTGTAACACAATAAGTTATTTTAATAAACTTATTGTTTGATAGATGAAATAGTAATTTAACCTAAGTTTTTATATTGATTTTTAATGATTAATAATCAATATAAAAATTTAGGTGTGAATTTAACAAGAAGATATGAAAAACATAGCCGTTATATTAATTTTGCTTTGTTCTGTTGCCTTAAAAGCACAGGATGTAAGAATTGGGCAATACACTATGTATCGCCCGTTGGTAAATGTTGCTGAAATTGGTAATTACCCTGACTTTTCAGGTGCATTGTATTACAAAACTTTATACTCTGGTTTCGATGGTAGTTTAAAGAGTTTTGGAGCAAGTGCAAACTATGGTATTACCGATTTGCATACTGGAGGAGTTACTATAACTAACGAAAGTATTGGTAATCTTACATCGGTAAATAAAATTATGGGTAATTATAGTTTCCGACTTAAATTCTCGGCATACAATGCAAATTATGTTTTGTTTGGCTTATCGGCAGGAATAGAAACTATGGCTATTGATAATTCTAAAAATGTAGTTGACAGACGATTTATAGATACGTCGGATGGGTTGATTGATAATTTATCGGGTAGAGAATATACATCGCCACAAGCTTCATTCGGTGCAGGTTATTATAAAGGTTCTTGGTACATTGGTTTTTCGGTAAAGGATTTGTTTTATATGGCACATCAAAATTCCGAAAACAAACTTAACGTAATGAATGTTCAGGAAATGAATTATTGCGTTTACGGAGGTTATAATATGAGGTTTACTAGTGATTTTAATGGAGAGTTTGCATCGGTAATGGTTGCCGATCCTGGTAATACTACTCAGGTAGATTTAATATCTAAAGTAATATATAAAAACTTTTTAGGTTTAGGTTTATCGTACCGTACAACAAACGAAATGAATGTTTTGTTTAGTTTTAAACTTAAAGAATCGTTTACTTTCGGATATTCTTACGAGTATATGTTAGGTAATTCTTTATTATCTCAGCAAGGAACACACGAGGCTGTATTAATTTATAATATTGAAGATCTTGTTCGTGTAAGGTAAATTTAAAATATTTATAAGAACTACATATATAAGTTGTTAAGACTTAAAATGATACAAAAAGATGGCTACATTAAAATTTTAGTGTAGCCATCTTTTTGTTGTTGTGTATAGGATTTGTATTACAAATGGTTTTTTTATTGTAGGATGTTTGTTTGTTTGTTTTATTTATAATGCTTTTTTTAAAGAGGTTGTTTGCTGATTTTTAGTTTGTATTTTATTGATATTTAGCTGTATGTGTTATTTTAATTAGTGTATTATTATAGTGTGTTTTAGTTTGTATTAAGGCTGTTAAAAAAAGTAGTAATTGTTGTGTTTTTTGTAGATAAACATTAATTTGGTTGAGTAAAATTATGATTACAAAGAAAAAACTTTAAGACTAATAAAGATAGATATGAAAAGGATACTAGCAATATTATCGATTTCTGTAATGATGTTCTCATGCTCGCAGAAAAAGAATGTGGTAAAAGGTGATAGTAATTTTGGGAACAGTCGTTATAAAGAAGCAATATTTCATTATAAAGAAGCTAAAGGCTCTGGAGCACAACCTGGAGATGTTGAAAAAAAGCTTGCCGAAAGTTATACTGGATTAGGTAAGTACTCTGAAGCTACCGATTATTATAAGGTATATATTAAAAAAGCCAAAAAACCAAGTAAAGGCGATTATTACAATTACATACAATGTTTGCGTGCTACTGGCGATGTTGCCACTATGGATAAGGTTATTGCTAAGTATAAAAAAGCTTATGGCGATGATGTGTCTGATAGATTAGATAATGTTGATTGGTTGAGAAATGTAGATAGAGGTGGATCGTATGTATTATCTAAAACTGTACTAAAAACAGGAAGTAGATTTTATGGATTAAATTTTTACAATTATAAGTTGCACTATGCAATGCCTAATGGTTTGGAGTTTGATGATTATACTGCAAACTATAAAACGGTTACATCTGTAAAAATTAAAGGATCGTACACTAATTTAACCGATGGTAAGGATGTTAAAGCCTTAAAGAGTTTAAAGTCGGATGTATATAACGGACCTATTTCATTTGCCAACGGTGGTGCTAAAGTTTACTTTTCTGCCGATGCATCTGTTAAATCATCATCGAACAGAAAAAGCTTAGGAGGTGCTTATTTCGGAAATGGAGCACAAGTTATAAAAACTGGTAATGTTAAAGGAGATAAAATTGCTAGAATTAAGCCATTATCTTTCTGTAAGCCTGGATCAAGTTACACTCATCCTTTTATATTAGAAGAAACAAATACTTTGTATTTTGTGTCTGATATGGCCGGAGGTTATGGAGGTTTCGATATTTACAAATCTACGCTTGTTAGTGGAAAATGGACGAAGCCTGAAAATTTAGGAGATAAAATTAATACTGATCAAAACGAAATGTATCCTTTCTTTCAGAATGGAGAAATGTACTTTTCATCTTTCGGACATGTTGGTTATGGAGGAAGTGATGTTTACGTATCGTTTGTAGTTAATGGAGAGTTTACCGAGGCTTTAAACTTAGGTAAGCAAGTTAATACACAGTATAACGATGCTGGACTTGTTTTTGTTGATGCTGAAAACAGAAGTGGTTATTTGGCTAGTAATAGAGGAAGTAGTAAGGGATATGATGAAATTTATCATGTATCTAAAAAATATCCAGACGATTTAAATGTTGTTATTAAACCTATTGGAGGAGAATTAGAAAACAATGTACCTGTTGAGCTTTGGCGTAAGGATGGTAACAAATATGTTATGATTGATACAAAGGTTGCCGAAGAAGGTGGTGTTATGTTTTTACTTGATAAAGGTATTACTTACAAGGTAAAAGTTAAAAATGGAGGTTTAAACGAAGCAATAGAAAAGAAATTAAGTCCTGCAAGTAGATTTGTACAAGTAGCTACCGATTTTCCAATTACAGTTCATTTTGGAGAAAAGTATAAAATTACAGAAGAGCAACGTCTTGCCGATTTAGCTAGAAGAAAAGAAGTAAGCGATGCAAAAAGAAAGGCAAACGAAGAGAGGTTAAACAAGCAAAATAAGAGTAAAACAAAAGTTACTGCTGTTGAAACTAAAAAAGAAGAAGTTTTAAATAATAATACTTACGAGGATTATTATTCAAATAACACTGATGAAGCGTCGGACGTTAAAAAGACTAAGCCGGTAACTAAAAAAGTGGTTGTTGCAAATAAGAAGACTAAAACTAAGGTTAAAGCTAAGGTTAAAACAAAATCTTCAAGAAAAGCTACAAACAAAGCTGGTTATTCTACATTATCCGACGATGAAGTTTATATAGTAGGAGGTGTATTTGGAAGTATTAGAAATGCAAAAATAGGTTTAAGAAAAATGAAAGAAAATCATGGAATTGAATCTGCAAAAATTTACTTTAATCAGTACACTAATTTATATTATTTATCGTTATACAACGGTAGAACTCAATCGTCTGCTATTAGCAAATTAACAGCGTTAAAAGATGATGATTATGAAGGTGTTTTTGATAAAGCATGGATATATGTTAAAAGAAACTAAGTAGTATTTTTACGAGTATTACTTATTGTATAAACAAATAAAACCCATTACACAATTTAAAGTGTAATGGGTTTTATTTGTTTAGTACTTATGCAAATACAATGATTTATATAATATATTTATGTACGTAAATTTAATAGTAAGTTACTTTTTTACGTAACATACGTATATCTGTAAATTCAAGTATAGAAAAACACTACAGCTATTTAATGTTTTATATCACTGATTAGAGTGTTAAATTTATAATTAAAAATTACTTAATATCCTTGAAGATTAAGGTTTTCAATATCTTGTAATTCAATACGTTTTTTCATTTTTTTCTGAATTACTTTAAAGTGTTGTTGGTCTTCAATTGTTACAAAAGTTATTGCATCACCCGGAGATTCAGCACGTCCTGTTCTACCAATACGGTGTATGTAATCTTTCGGAGATCGTGGTAATTCGTAGTTTATAACACAAGGTAAAAATTCAATGTCAATACCTCTAGCTAAAATATCGGTTGCTACTAAAACTCTTAAAGCTCCACGTTTAAAATTCTTTAAAGCATCGGTACGAGCTTTGTTACTTTTTTTACCATGAATAGCCTGTGCGTCAATTCCATTTGTACGAAGTTTATCGGCAACATTATCGGCTTTGTATGTTGATGAAGTAAAAATCAAAACCTGTTGTAAATCTTCGTTTTTTATTAAATATCTTAAAAACGGACCTTTCTCTTCTTCTTTTAAATAGTAAGCAGTTTGATTAATCAGATTTATATTTTCATCTTTCTCTTCAATTTTTATAATTACCGGATTATTTAATAAAACACGGTTTATCTCATCTACCTTATCGCTTAAAGTTGCAGAAAAAAGTAAGTTTTGACGTTTTTTTGGCAAGAAAGAAAAAATCTTATCCATTTCGTCTTTAAATCCTAAATTCAGCATTTTGTCGGCCTCATCAAGTACAAGTGTTCTTATTTCGGATAACGACATTGCGTTAGATTCAACCAACTCAATTAATCTACCCGGTGTGGCAATTAAAATATTTACACCCTGCATCTTCATCATTTGCGGGTTTATAGAAACACCCCCGTAAACTGCCATTGTTTTTATTCTTTGGCTAAGTGCCGATCCAAATGTTCTGAAAACTTCTTCAACCTGAACAGCAAGTTCTCGGGTTGGAACCAGAATTAGCGCATCAATGTAACGGTTTTTAGTACTAGTTTTACCTTCTAAATTTGTTAAAATAGGTAGTGCATAACTAGCAGTTTTTCCCGAACCTGTTTTTGCAATTCCTAGTATATCGTGTTTGTTTATAATTGGAGGAATTGCTTGTTCTTGTATTGGATATGCTTTCGAATATCCTTGTTCGTCAAGAGCAGGAAGCAGAGATGGAGATAACCCTAATGAAGTAAATGACATACTTATATTTTTATGTTGAAATAAAATTCAGGTTACAAAGATAGGTTATAACTAATTATAAATTTTTAATTGTGAATGCTTAATTGATAATTACTTAATTTATGATGTTTTGTAGTTGGCTAAAGTTTGTGCTGTAAAAAATTATTAATTTTATTGAAAAACAAAATAATATTAAAACTACATAATTTATTACCTTGCTACTGTTCATGATAGAAAAAACTGATTTTAATACACTTATAAAGAAATACTTGTAAGCGTTAACTGAAAAAGCAAACTTTAGTTGAGTATAAGTAATATTAAGATAGAATTTAAAGAAAAAAACTGAAAAATATGTTACAATACACCAATACAATAATGATGATAAAGCCTGTAAATTTCAGGTATAATAACGAAACTGCGAGTAATAATCATTATCAGAAAATAATAGAAGGACTTACTGATGATGAGGCACAAGAGCAAGCTTTAAGTGAGTTTAATTCTTTGGTTTTAAAACTTCGTAGCAATGGAGTTACTGTTATCGTTGTAAGCGATACCTATGAAACGGATACTCCTGATGCTATATTTCCAAATAATTGGATATCGTTTCATGAAGATGGAAATGTTGGGATTTATCCTATGTTTGCCGAAAATAGAAGGCTTGAACGAAGAGAAGATATTTTAGAAATGCTTGAAGATAAAGGTTTTAACATTGAGAATGTTATTGATTATTCTGAGGCAGAAGATGACGGTATATTTTTAGAAGGAACTGGATCGATGGTTTTAGATAGAGTTAATCGTAAAGCTTATGCTGTTTTATCGGAACGTACCGACGAAGATATGTTTATTGAATTTTGCGACGATTTTGAATATTTGCCAATTATTTTTTCAGGGTCTCAATTAGTAAACGGAACTCGTGTGCCAATATATCATACAAATGTTATGATGACAATAGCCGACGATTACGCAATAATTTGTTTAGAGGCAATTGAGAGTAAAAAAGAACGTAAACAAGTTATTTCGTTTTTAAAAGAAGACGGAAAAGAAATAATAGCAATTAATCAAAAGCAATTAAGTTTATTTGCTGGAAATATGCTTCAGGTTGGTGGAGAAAACGGAGATAAATTTTTGGTAATGTCTAAAACGGCTTTCGAAAATTTAACTGAAATTCAGATTGAAACTATTGAAAAATATAACCGTATAATTTTTGCATCTCTTGAAACAATTGAAGCATGTGGAGGAGGAAGTGCACGTTGTATGATGGCTGAGGTTTTTTTGCCAAAGAATGTTTAAAATATAATTAGTTGTAAATTTTAATTAGCTAATTTAAGGGTATCAATAAAAACTAAATATTATAATGTTTGGTTTTATTGATGCCCTTATTTTTTTGTTGATTGTTTAACTAATACTGTAATTTATATAATGGTTAGTATTGTTAATTTAGTATCTATTTATAGGTGTTAACTTCAATATTTATTCCATTATATTTTAATGAGTATTTAAAGGAACTGTATAATTGATAATTAACCATTACAAAAAAAATATATTATGACTTATAACTCAAGTACAACATCAATAAAAAATTGGGCTGAAGATGATAGGCCACGAGAAAAATTTATATTGAAAGGCAGAAATGCCTTGTCGGATGCTGAATTATTAGCAGTTCAATTGGGTAGTGGTAGCCGAAACGAATCGGCAGTTGAATTGGCTAAACGAATTTTATTTAGTGTTGATGGGAGTTTAAATAAGTTAGCTAAAATGAGTGTTGAGGAACTTACCGAATTTAAAGGGGTAGGCGATGCTAAGGCAATAAATATACTTACTGCACTTGAAATTGGTAGGCGCAGAGCGTTAGATGTTGATGCAACAGATAATGTAATTAGGTCGAGTAAAGATGTGTATAATATGCTACAATCAATGCTTGTTGATTTGCCACACGAGGAGTTTTGGTGTTTGTATTTAAAGCAAAATAATGCTGTTGTTAAAAAAGAGTTAATAAGTAAAGGCGGTATGAGTGCTACTGTTGTTGATGTTAGATTGGTGGTTAGAAAAGCTTTATTACAATCTGCTACCGGAATTATTTTAGCACATAATCATCCATCGGGTAGTTTAAAACCATCTCATCAGGATATTAATATTACCAAAAGTATATCAAAAGCATCCGAACTTTTCGATATAAAGGTGCTTGACCATATTATTGTTGGTAATTACAAGTATTTTAGCTTTGCAGATGAAGGTATTTTGTAGTCTATTCATATATTTGACAAGCCTATTTGTGCTATTTTATCAATAAAAAACTAACTTTTATGTTGCTTGTTTATACCCCCAAAATTACTAACAGAATTAAGTATATATTTCATCATATATTTAAATGTCATATAGGACTTGCAGTTAAATTTACCTCAGCAATTGAAGAGTTTATTGCACACAGCGGACCAAAAATTTCTTATGGTAAAAAGCCATTAGGTAACGAATTGCACTTTGGAAGTCATGGGCTATTAACACAAATAGGAGTTGACGATATTGATGTAGTAATGAGTGAGTGGAAGGGGATGCCAGTGTTTTTTAAAACAGGAGTAAATTCTGTTTTGCCATTTGATATTTTTGCGGGAAGTTTTTATTTAATTACTAGATACGAAGAATATTTACCACACACTAGAGATGAGCATGATAGGTATAATTCGTTAGAAAGTTTGGCTGTTGTAAATAAATTCTCGAAAGTACCTTTAATTGATGTTTGGATTATTGAGTTGGTAAAAGTGTTAAAGAGTAATTTTGATATAGAAATTACTGAAAGAAAATTTAAGTACATCTCTTCAATAAACATTAGTTCTGCATACAGGTACCGATTAAAAGGTTTAGTGCGTGGGTTTATTGGTATGTTTGTTGATTTGTTTAAGTTTAAATTAAAGTTTGTTTACGAAAGGGTTTTTACTGTACTAAAACTAGTAAAAGATCCGTACGATAGTATTAGTTTTTTAAACAGATTGCAGAATAAGTTAGATTTAAAAATGAGTTATTTCTTTCTTGTATCTGACTATACTAAATACGATAGAAATGTTTCGTATCATAAAGTTGAATTCCGAACTTTAATAAAATCAATAGGAGATACATCTGAAATTGGATTAATGCCAAGTTATTTTTCTAATTCTGAATCTAAAAAGTTATCTATCGAAAAAAAGAGATTAGAAGAAATAGTAAAGTATAAAGTAGAAAATTCTCGTCAATATTACTCTAAATTAGTCTTTCCTGAAACATATAGAAGTTTAATTGATAATGAAATTTACAACGATTTTTCGATGGGATATACCGATAATATTGGTTTTAGAGCATCAACTTCCGAATCGTTTTATTTTTATGATTTAGATTATGAGGTTCGTACTCCATTATTGGTTCATCCGTATATTGTAAACGATAGGGTAATGAAAGATAATTTAAATATGATTCCTGCCGATGCGGTTGATGAAATATTAAGAATGATGTCGTATATAAAAAGTATTAACGGACAGTTTATAAGTGTTTTTCATAACGAAAGTTTGGGTAAAGATGTTGATTGGGCTGGATGGCGTAATGTTTATATTGATATGGTTAAAGCATCGAAAGAAGAGGTTTAATAGGAGTGTGATATATTATAAAACAAAAAAACCCGCAAACTAAATTAGTTTGCGGGTTTTTTAAATATATATTATAATACTATGCTTTTCCTCCAGCTCTTTTTCTCTGGTTTTCTGTCAAGTATATTTTTCTTAATCTAATAGTTTCAGGAGTAACCTCAACGTACTCATCTTTTTGGATGTACTCTAAAGCCTCTTCCAAAGAGAATACTATAGCTGGTGCAAGTTTAATTTTATCATCAGCACCTGAAGAACGTACGTTCGACATTTTTTTCATCTTAGTTACGTTAACCGCAAGATCATCAGCTCTTGTGTTTTCTCCAATTACCTGACCTTCGTATATTGGTTGGTTAGGTTGAACGAAGAATTTACCTCTATCCTGTAATTTATCTAAAGAATAAGGAATTGCTTTACCTTGTTCCATTGATATAATTGAACCGTTACTACGTTCTGGAATACCACCTTTTACTGGCATAAATTCAGTAAAACGGTGAGTAATAATAGCCTCTCCAGCAGTAGCAGTAAGTGCTTGGTTTCTGATTCCGATTAATCCACGAGATGGAATAAGGAATTTAAGCATCATTCTGTCTCCTTTAGGTTCCATACTTAGCATTTCACCCTTACGAATAGTTACCATTTCAACGATTTTACCAGAAGTTACTTCAGGAACGTCAACAGATAATTCTTCAAACGGCTCGTGTTTCTTACCGTCAATTTCTTTTATAATAACCTGAGGTTGTCCAATCTGTAGTTCGTAACCTTCTCTACGCATTGTTTCAATCAATACAGAAAGGTGAAGAATACCACGACCGAAAACGATAAATTTATCAGCTGTTTCACCTTCTTCAACTCTAAGTGCAAGGTTTTTCTCAAGTTCTTTGTCTAAACGCTCACGAATGTGACGAGAAGTTACAAATTTACCCTCTTGTCCGAAGAATGGAGAATCGTTGATAGTAAATAGCATACTCATAGTAGGCTCATCAATATCAATTGTAGGTAAAGCTTCAGGATTTTCGTAATCAGCAATAGTCTCACCAATTTCAAAACCTTCTACTCCAAATACAGCACAAATATCTCCTGCTTCAACTTTTTCAACTCTTTTACGTCCAAGACCCTCAAATTGATAAAGCTCTTTTACTCTTGATCTAACGTGACTTCCATCTCGTTTTATCAAAGTAACCTGCTGTCCTTCTTTAAGTTCGCCACGGTGTAAACGACCAATAGCAATACGACCTGTAAATGAAGAATAGTCGATTGAAGTAACTAGCATTTGAGTTGATCCGAAATCAATTTTTGGTTCAGGGATATGCTCAATAACCATATCTAATAATGGCTCAACGTTGTCGGTTTGAACATTCCAATCTTCACTCATCCAGTTGTTCTTAGCCGAACCGTAAGCTGTAGGGAAATCAAGTTGCCACTCATCAGCACCAAGATTAAACATTAGATCAAAAATTTGCTCGTGTACCAAATCAGGAGTACAGTTGTCTTTATCTACTTTGTTTACAACAACAATAGGCTTTAACTTTAAGTCAAGAGCTTTTTGAAGTACAAAACGAGTTTGTGGCATAGCACCCTCAAACGCATCAACAAGTAACAAAACTCCATCAGCCATGTTAAGTACACGCTCTACCTCACCACCAAAATCGGAGTGACCTGGAGTGTCCATGATGTTGATTTTGTAACCTTTGTAGTTTACTGAAATGTTTTTAGCTGTAATCGTAATTCCACGCTCACGCTCTAAATCATTACTATCAAGAATCAAATCTCCTGTCACTTTTCTAGTATCAATAGCTTGACAGTGGTGTATAATCTTATCTACCAAGGTAGTCTTACCGTGGTCAACGTGCGCAATAATTGCGATGTTTCTGATGTTTTGTCCCATAAAGAATGTATAAAATAATGGCCGTTATTATAGCCTTATTTGAGGATGCAAATGTAGTGATTTTTTCAATATTAATAACGCAGTGTTTAAAAATATAATAATTTGATTATCAGTTGTTAAGAAATTAAGCTATTGTGTTAATGGTAAATAGTATTCTTGAAATGTTGACTTATAGTTTGAAATATGATTTTTGCAACAAAATACAATAAATACTATATTTTTTCGTTTAAGTGTAGTTTTGTGTGTGGTTAATTAATTGATTGTGTGGTATTTAGTGTATTTTTAAGTGTTACTTGAGTAGTGTAAAGGTTGTTTGATAAAAAAATCCAATCGCTTGTTTTATTTTAAATAAATTAAGTGATTGGATTTTTTTGATGTATGTAGTTTGCAATACTGATATTAAAGTTTTAACGTGTCAGTATAAAATTTAACAACGTTGTTAATTCAATCTTAAATTCAGTTTTGAGCTAAGATAAAACAAGCATAATTATATTCAGTAAAATTTAACGAGTGTTAAAAAGTTAGTTAAATATAATCTTCAATTTCTTTTCTTAAACTAATTAAGTTTGAAGTATTATTTTTATTTAATGCAAGTATCTTTTTTGTATTTTGTAAAATTCTGAAATATTTGTGGCTAAATAAACCTAATAATCCAATTGCCATAATGCCTAAAATAGCATACAACCAACCAAATGATTTTACCATGTTTACAAAGTATGTAATGTAGAAAATAGGAAAAGTTATTACTGCAGCAATAGCATAATGTACTGACGAATAAAAGCCTTTATCTTTTACTTTCAGAGATGCTAAACGAGGTAATTTATAAGGTAGATAATTTAATAAAAGACCAAAAATATAAAACGGAAACCCTATTGTTAATATAATATACTTAAAAAGTAATGATTTTTGGTTTTTCTTAAAATTAACAGAGTAATCTGTAGTTTTGTTTTTTGATAATAATAATATATACTCGTTTAATTTTTTTATTAAACTATTAAAACCATCAATATTTTGCTCTTCTAATTCAATAATATTATCAACTAATTTTTTATCATTAATAAGTTTTTGCTCGTACGTGTCTTTATAATCAGCATCAATGTTATTATGATTTATTTCGCATAATTGTTCAACTGCTTCATAAGTTTCGCCCTTGTACGGTATATTTGCAATTAATTCTTTCATACGTTTACTAATTTCGGCATTAAGCTTATTTAGTCCACGTGGATTGTTTTCTTTATACTCCTCAATAAAATCGTTTACTAAAATAGGTTCTCCATAATTAACGTGCAATCTCGATCGGAACCAATAAAGATGTTCGTATTGTATGCCAATCGGAATTATTTTGGTGCCAAGCTTTTCGTTATAAAACATTTCGGTTTGAAACGCCATACGGCTAACTCCTTTTTTTAATTGACGAATGTGTCGGGAAGTAGCATGGTTAGCTTCCGGAAAAACCCCAAGTTCGCAATTGCTAGGAATAATATCCATAGTTTTATTAAAAATAGCTTGATTTTTCCCTAAGTTTTCATAACCATCTCTTATTCTAAAAACAGGAAGCATTTTAGTAAAATACAATGCATTTGCAAAAAGTTTATTTTTGTAAATATCTGATCGGCCTAAAAATACAACTTGAGTATCTCTAGTAAATAAAACAGATAACGGGTCTATTAAAGCATTTTGATGATTGGGCGCTAAAATTACAGGATCGCCTTTTTTAGTATTGCTATTATCGGTTGATGTAGTTTTATAAAATATTTTAAAAACTCTACCTAAGTAAATTTTTAAAATTGCATATCCAATTGAGTATTTTTCTACGTTTTTAAATCCCATGTTTTAAAACTTTATGCGTGGTTGTTTGTAGTCTTATTTGTAGTGTTGGTGTTTGGTAGTTTTATTCTGGTAGTATAAAATTTGGGTATATATAATTTATGCTAAAAATTAATTGATGGTTTTGAGAGCCATTTATATTAGGAAATGTTTTTCAGAGTAAACACAAACATTCATATACCTTAGTTTTTAAAAATATTTAAGGTATATGAAAGGTTGTAAGTAAAATTTGGGTATGGTTATAATTTTCGTCTTCTCCAAATTGTCGACATAATTAATCCTGAAATAATGTGCCAAATTCCCCACCAAGCAGCAATAAATGCCATACCACCAAGTCCGTCGAATAATTTAGGATTGAATATTAAAACCAATGCTAAACCCGAATTTTGAATACCAGTTTCAATAGTAATAGTTCTTCTGTCGGCACGTGGTAGTTTAAAAATTGTAGCCAAAGAATAACCTGTAGCAAGTGCAATAAAATTATGTACTAAAACTAAAAGAGCAATTAAATGAAGGTATCGTACAATAAATTCTAAATTTAACACAAGTGCACCAACTATTAGAATAATAAAAAATACTATTGAAAATATTTTTAGTGGTTTAACAATTTTAGCAGTTGTTTTTTCGAAATAATGACCAAATACTATACCTAAAGCAATTGGTATACCTAGTATTAATATTACTGTTTGTGTCATTTGTAAAGCATCAATTTGTATAGGAATCATGCTTTCTGATGTTTCGGAATACAAATTACCCCAAAAAGTAAAGTTTGCTGGAGTCATAAAAACAGAAGCTACAGTAGCAACAGCTGTTAAACTTACCGAAAGTGCAGAATTACCTTTCGCCATTGATGTCATAAAGTTACTAATATTTCCTCCCGGAGATGCTGCAACAAGTATTAAACCCATTGCCACCGATGGTGTTGGTTTAATTATTACAATAAGTAGAAAGGTTAGTGCTGGTAATGCAAAAAATTGAGAAAATATACCAACAAGTATCGATTTAGGATGTTTTATTACCTGCTTAAAATGATCTATTTTAATTTCTAAAGCAATACCGAACATAATTATTGCTAGTGCAATATTTACAAGGTGCATACTTCCGCCATTAAAATTTATCCTGATTTTATCAAGCACCGAAAGATCTTGATATACATGTAAATCAACCGATTCTATAACACCTTTATGAGTAATTATACGCTGATGCGAGTTGTAGAAAAATACATTTAAATCAATAATAGAATCGGGTTTTCCTATTAATTCTTCAACTTCTTCAACTTCCATTCCTATTCTTATTTTAAGAAAGGTGTTTTGAAGTTGGTTAATTTCATTTTCAGAGCAAGAAACACAAGGATTTTCAATAAAGTAATTTTCAACTTTATTGCTTTTTTTATTTATGTACACGCTATTTCCATCAATAACCCATTTATTAATGTGGTATTGATTGGTTGCTTCTCCAACTTTATTTTTTAAAAGAGTTACTTTATCTCCTGCTTTTACTTTGTTTAATTCATCTTGATTAAAATTTTTATTACAAGATGAAAAGCCTAGTAATACTAGAAGTAGTACTGATGTAATGGGGATGAATTTTAAAAATTTCAGCATAATTATACTTTATGTTATAGAAGTGCAAATATATAGTTTTTAATATAACTTACCTTATTCTTGTTGTGCTGAATAGTACAATTAATAGTGGGTTTGTATTTTGCCTTTATTTGTGTGGGTATATAATTTATAAAAGCGTTATGTTGAATGTAATCACCGAATTGAAACGGAGTAGATGTAGCTGAAATATCTATAATAACTGAGATTACATCATTTTAATATTTAATTAATAGGCCTTTTGGTTCCGCTCGGTAACTACTCTTCCTCAGTACTCAGAGTATAGTAATATTTTGTAATTGAGTTGTTTAGTTTTTTTTTGCAAAAAAAACTTCATATTAAAATGTTGATTTTTTTAAAAAAAAACGGCATTTTAATATAAAGTTAGAGTGTTTATTTTTTTTAATATGTTGAATTTACAAATGTATTACCTCACCGTAAGCTTCGGCAGTTGCTTCCATTACAGCTTCACTCATGGTAGGGTGGGGGTGTATCGATTTTAAAATCTCATGACCTGTAGTTTCTAATTTTCTAGCAACTACAGCTTCGGCAATCATTTCGGTAACATTATCTCCAACCATGTGGCAACCTAACATTTCTCCGTATTTGGCATCGTAAATAACTTTTACAAAACCATCTTTAGCACCTGAAGCAGTAGCTTTTCCAGAAGCAGAGAAAGGAAATTTTCCTACTTTAATATCTAAACCTGCATCTTTTGCATTTTGCTCAGTCATTCCAACCGATGCAATTTGTGGATTACAATATGTACATCCCGGAATATTTCCGTAATCAATTGGCTCGGGTTCTAAACCTTTTAAGTTTTCAACCGCAGTAATACCTTCGGCCGATGCAACGTGTGCAAGAGATGGGCCACCAACAATATCTCCAATTGCTAAATATCCTGGTATATTTGTGTTGTAATATTTATCAACAATAACTTTATCTCTGTCAGTAACAATTCCAACATCTTCAAGGCCTAGGTTTTCTAAGTTCGATTTTACTCCAACAGCAGAAAGTACAGCATCAGCCTCAATTATTTTTTCAACAATTTTAGTACCTTTTTTAGTGCTTACGCTAACTTTTACACCATCTCCACTTGTATCAACAGAGGTTACTTCGGTGCTAGTCATTACTTTTATTTTCGATTTTTTAAACGAACGTAAAAGTGCTTT
>JAGLDK010000027.1 GCA_023145615.1 Ichthyobacteriaceae bacterium
CTCTACCCCTGAGCTACGTCGGCAGCACAAGTATTTGATAGCTTGTTTATCTTATAATTATTTGAATTTAATACTTTAAAGCTTTTAATACAATAAAACATTCAAAACAAAAATTATGTTTGAGCGGGAGACGAGATTCGAACTCGCGACATTCAGCTTGGAAGGCTGACGCTCTACCAACTGAGCTACTCTCGCTAATTTCATTATTAAACATTTGAAGTTTGTAATAACACAAAACCAAATTTAACGTACTAAACATTAAATAGACTTTATATTAAAACCAAACATCTAATAATGTTGGTACAGTGGGGAGAGCAGGATTCGAACCTACGAAGACGAAGTCAGCGGAGTTACAGTCCGCCCCAGTTGGCCACTTTGGTATCTCCCCAAATCAATGAACTAGTATTCTTATTGTTGCCAAATATTAAAGCGTTAACTAACACCATAAAAAAAGCAGCCCGCTGTTTTAACGGACTGCAAATGTATAAACTTTTCTTAAAACTACAAAACTGTTCTATACTTTTTTGAAACTCTTTACATTAAGAGATGTGAGTATTCAATTTATCGTTCTTTTTCTTAAGCATTCTCGCTAACGATTCAGCACATAAATCTACTGCTTCTTCGTATGTTTTAGCCTGTTTCTTGACAACTAATTCATCTCCAGGAACATTTATTTTTATTTCTGAAATCTTATTGTCCTTATCACTTTTATTTCCAAGCTTAAAATGCACTCCACCATCAATTATTTTGTCAAAATATTGATCAAGCTTATCTAACTTTTTCTGTGTGAAGTCAATTAACTTCTGATCTGCTTTGAAATCTACTGCTTGAATTCTAACTTTCATAGGCCTATTATTTTTTCGCCCTAGGATGGGCAATGTTTACTATTGATTTCAACTTACTAATAGATACATGAGTATAAATTTGCGTTGCTACAACACTAGAATGACCCAATAATTCCTTTATAGAATTCAAATCAGCACCAGCATCTAGCAAGTGAGTTGCAAAAGTATGTCGTATAATATGTGGACTCCTCTTTACCTTCTTAGTAACTTTACTAAGGTATGAATTTATCACTCTATACACAAGACTTGAATACAATTCTTTGCCATTTTTAGTAATAAATAGTGCAAAATTCCCCTCAACTACCTCAATATCATCACGCCAAAATGCATATTTTTCAATTTCCGAGATTAATTGTGCACTTATTGGAATTATACGTTCCTTATTCCTTTTACCTAAAACACGAAGTTGAGAATTACTATAATCTACATCTTTTAATTTTATACCAATTAACTCACTTAATCTAATTCCTGTATTATAAAAAATACTTATTAACAACTTATCTCGTACACAATCAAAGTCACTTTCACACAATTCATTATCAAATAAATTAATCATTTCGGCTTTAGAGTACGGAACAACAACCGAACTTTCTTGCTTTAACGATACTAATTTCATAGATGGATTAACATCTATCTCCTCAATATATCGCAAGTATTTATAAAACCTCTTAACACTACTAATTTTTCTATTAATAGACCTATTTGTATAATTACGCTCACTTAAAAATACAATAAACGATCTTAATTGATTAAAAACTGCATCAACAATAACAGTATCAGACTGATAAACTATCAAATAATCTTCTAATTCCGTTAAATCATTTTTATAAGCCTTTAGAGTATGTACAGAATATCGCTTCTCGAACTGTAAATAATCAAAAAACTTATCAACCATTATATTCATAACTCTTCCTTTACACTATAAATAACAAACTAAAGCCTAAAATTAATCAAAAAAAAGTGCCGTAAAAAATTAATTTTACGGCACTTAATATATTTTCAAAAAACCTATTTCTAGTAATTGTCTTGATCTCTCAATCCTTGAACATAAATAGCTTTTTGGTTTTGCTTTCTTTTTACAATAGATGGTTTATTGAATTGCTTACGAGAACGTAATTGTTTCATTGCACCAGTTCTATCGAATTTTCTTTTGAAACGTTTCAAAGCTCTATCAATAGCTTCTCCTTCTTTTACAGGAATTATTAACATAATACTATAGTTTAATTTATTAAATACTTTTTTATGCATTATTTCAAGTCCAACCAATTAAGATTGAACCTATAAGCGGGCGCAAAAATACACATTATTATAGTTCTACAAAACTACAAGCCCTAATTATTTTATATTTAACTTTTTTCTCTCTAAACTCTAGTAACTAACCTCCTCTCATTTGACCATTTATAAAAAATGGTACTGTTATTCAAAATCGGTGCAAAATTATCATAAAGTTTCATAATACACAACCTTTTTCGAAACAAAACAACAATAATTACAAATAGCAAACAAAACACAATTAAAACCTAAAGTTTAAAACAAAAAAAGCCATGAAAATATAAAATTGGAATACATCCAAATATTTTCATGGCTTTAAATACTATTATACAATAAACTACTACTCCTTAAGCATCAATCTTGAAATAACAAATTTCTGAATTTCAGTTGTTCCTTCTCCAATAGTACATAGTTTCGAATCTCTAAAATATCTTTCAACCGGAAAATCTTTAGTATATCCATAACCTCCATGTATTTGCACCGCTTCCGATGAAATTCTAACACAAGCCTCCGAAGCCATATATTTTGCCATTGCACAAGTTTTTGTACAATTTAAACCACTCTCTTTTTCCCAAGCTGCCTTATAAGTAAGCAACTCTGATGCATCAATTTCGGTAGCCATTTCAGCTAACTTAAAAGAAATACCTTGAAAAGCAGATATCGGTTTTCCAAATTGCTCTCTTTCCTTCGAATATTTTAAAGATGCCTCTAACGATCCTTTTGCTATACCTAACGACACTGCAGCAATAGAAATCCTACCTCCATCAAGTATTTTTAAAGCCTGCACAAAACCATCTCCTACTTCTCCTAGTGCATTTTCTTTAGGCACACGTACATTATCAAAAATTAATTCGGTGGTTTCCGAAGCACGCATTCCAAGTTTATCTTCTTTTTTTCCTGAAGTAAAACCAGCAACACCTTTTTCTACCACAATTGCAGTTGCACCACGTTTATCACCTTTCGCTCCGGTACGAGTCATTAAAACAACAACATCACCATTTTCGCCATGAGTAATAAAGTTTTTCGTTCCATTAATAACCCACTCATCACCGTCTAACTTTGCAGTACAATTCATATTACCTGCATCAGATCCTGTACTAGTTTCTGTAAGTCCCCATGCACCTATCCATTCTCCCGTAGCTAATTTCGGTAACCATTTATGCTTTTGTTCCTCTGTTCCGAACTCTAAAATATGATTAGTACACAACGAATTATGTGCTGCAACCGAAAGTCCTATCGAAGGATCAGCCTTAGAAAGTTCATCAACTACAGTAATATATTCATTATAACCAAAACCAGAACCTCCATATTCTTCAGGCACCAAAACACCCATAAAACCCATTTCTCCTAACTGCCTTAACAGCTTTATTGGAAATATTTGTTTTTCATCCCATTCTCTTTGAAATGGTAAAATATACTGTTTTGCAAACTCTTTAATTGAGTCAGCTATCATCAATTGTTCTTCTGATTTCTCGAAATTCATCTCTACATATTATAATTCAATACATTATTTGCATAAATGATTTAACATTTAATACATCTCCATGTGTTGAAGGGTTATTCTGCCGTCAAATATACTTTAATTTTATCAAAATTATAAACACTGATAAATTCTAAATTTATAATTTCGTCAACACTTTTATACTTCCTGAAATTATCTCTAAAATCAACAATTGACTTAGCAAGCTTCCAGCTTATGTATGGATGAGATTTTAACACATCAAATTTTACAGTATTTATATTAATTTGCACAGGTACGAACTCATCATTCACCTTAAAAGTCTTAATTAAATCAACATATATTTCATCGTTTATGAAATTCAATTCTTTTAATTGATACATTTTACAAATACCCCCTAATTTTATTCTCCTATCTAATAATAATTTAGCGTATTTATCTCCAATACCTGAAACAGACTTAAACTGCATTAAAGTTGCCTTATTAATATCTATTTTTCCTACAACAATTTTATTATAATTATTATCTGAATCTTCTGTTATAATTTTTCTGATTTTTAGATATTTTTCAATTTCTAAATATTTTTTATCACTTACTACAAATAACTTTTTAAAATCTTTTTTCGACTTAAAACCTCCAATCTTATCCTTATAACTAACAATAGACATTGCTTGTTTTTTAGAAAATCCAATATTTTCCCAATCAGAAACCGAATAACTATTAGGATCAAACTCTGAATAATTATTTTTTTCATCAACCTTTTTTGAAGTTGATTTATATTTTTTTGAAAAATAAATATAAGGGGTCAACTCAACAAAAAGCTTTTTACTAATTTTCAACACTTCCTGAACCTGATTCTTATCAACAAACTTAGATTTTACTCTAAATGAATCTAATAAATAAATTTGATTATCAGATAATCCAAAATATTTCCAATACTTAACATCTAATTTATTTGGGTTAAACTTAAAATATTTTGGCTTTTTAAAACTATTTACAAGCTCAATTTGAGCAATATATTTTTCTAACTTCTCATCAACTTCAACACTACTATCTATTACCCAAATATCATCTTTTACAATAATAAACTGAAGTCCAACAATAACCAATACTAAAGCAAACAATCCAAATCTATCGCTTTTAGAGAATTTCATAATACGTATTTACTAATTTTACCAATCTAAAATATAACAAATAAAGCTTTATAACAAATATTTACATTCATTGAAATACTCCATTATTGAAGTAATAAACAATCTTGAAAAACAAAAAGCTCACCTATCAATCATCAGTAACAAACTAACAATTAAAAGGTAAGCTTATTTTATATAGCATAAAAAAAAACGCTAATTCAATAATATTTTATTATCTATTTTTACTTTTACCTAAAGGTTTTCCGTATAAATCGTATTCAGTTGCATCGGTAATTTCAATATCTATAAAATCGCCTAAAGAAATATAATAATCATCAACGGCAACTCTTACTTCATTATCTACATCAGGAGAATCATATTCAGTACGTCCTACAAAATAATCATCTTCTACTCTATCGAAAATACATTTATAAACCTTACCTATTTTATTACTATTCAACTCAAAAGAAACGCTTGCTTGAATTTCCATTATATCATTTACACGTAGCTGTTTTGTCTCTTCATCTACATCATCTTCTAAATCATAAGCTGGAGTATCTTCCTCATGAGAGTATGCAAAAACTCCCAATCTGTCAAATTTCATATCTGCAACCCAATCTTTCATTTCTTCAAAATCTGCTTGAGTTTCTCCTGGATACCCAACAATTAAAGTTGTACGAATTGCAATATCAGGAACCATATCTCTAAACTTAGAAATAAGTGCATTTGTTTTTTCTTGAGTTGTACCTCTGCGCATCGATTCTAATAAACGTGTTGACGTATGCTGAAGTGGTATATCTAAATAATTACAAACTTTAGGTTCATCACGCATAACCTCAAGTGCATCCATCGGAAAACTTGTAGGATAAGCATAATGCAAACGAAGCCACTCAATCCCTTCAATTTTCACAAGTTCTTTAAGTAAATCAGCCAAACGACGCTTTCCATACAAATCAAGTCCGTAATATGTTAAATCCTGAGCTATCATAATTAACTCTTTAACACCATTTGATGCAAGTTTTTGTGCTTCAGTAACCAAATCTTCAATAGAAATTGAAACATGCTTACCTCTAATTGATGGAATTGCACAGAAAGAACATGATCTATCACATCCTTCCGAAATCTTTAAATAAGCGTAATGTTTTGGGGTTGTAGTTAATCTTTCTCCAACCAACTCTTTTTTATAATCAGCACCTAAGGCTTGTAGTAAATTTGGCAAATCATGTGTACCAAAATACTGATCAACATCGGTAATTTCCTTTTCTAAATCAGTTTTATATCGTTCCGATAAACAACCTGTAACAAAAACTTTATCAATTTCTCCTGCTTCTTTCAACTGAACAAAATCAATAATTGTATTTATCGACTCCTCTTTAGCATCTCCAATAAACCCACAAGTATTAATAACAACAATATTTGCATCCTCATCATCAGTAGAAACTTCCATATCATTAGCCTTTAATTGCCCCATTAAAACCTCAGAATCGTAAACATTTTTACTACATCCAAGAGTTACTACATTTATTTTATTTGCTTTCGACGATTTTACTCTCATAACAATATATTATTTTAATAAATTATGTGGAAGTTTAAAACAACCATACTTCATTCAAAAATTGCAGTTTATACAGCACCAATAAATGTACTTATATCTAGCCTGAATTATTGCAAAATTACATTAAAAAAAGCGATAAGAATAACTGAAACTATCAGTTACCCTTATCGCTTTATAAATTTTTATATAAAAAACTATAATTCTTATCTTTTAAAAAAAGAATTTACAAATTCATTTTTATTAAATACTTGCAAATCTTCAACCCCTTCTCCTACTCCAATATATCTTACTGGTATCTTAAATTCATCAGATATTCCAATAACTACACCACCTTTAGCAGTACCATCAAGCTTAGTTACAGCCAAAGAAGTTACTTCGGTTGCTTTTGTAAATTGCCTAGCTTGTTCAAATGCATTTTGACCTGTTGAACCATCAAGCACTAACATTACATCGTGCGGAGCATTTGGAATAACTTTTTGCATAACACGCTTAACTTTCGAAAGCTCATTCATCAAGTTAATTTTATTATGCAAACGCCCTGCTGTATCAATAATAACAACATCAGCCTCCATTGCAACTCCTGATTCTACAGTATCGAAAGCCACAGATGCAGGATCAGAACCCATTTCTTGCTTAACAATAGAAACATCAACTCTTTTCGACCAAATTTCTAGTTGTTCAACTGCCGCAGCTCTGAAAGTATCGGCAGCACCAAGCACTACTTTATAACCTTTTTTCTTTAACTGATAAGCAAGCTTACCTATAGTAGTAGTTTTACCAACTCCATTTACTCCAACAACCATAATTACATATGGCCCGTTTTCAACTTTAGGTATAACTAATTCTGAATTATCTCCGCTTCCGGTTTCCGATAATAAACCTGCAATTTCTTCTCTTAAAATTTCATTAAGTTCTGATGTTCCAAGATATTTATCCTTTTCAACACGAGCCTCAATTCTATCAATAATTTTTAAAGTTGTACTAACTCCAACATCAGAAGAAACAAGAACTTCTTCTAAATCATCAAGCACATCATCATCAACAGTAGACTTACCGGCAACTGCCTTTGAAAGTTTCGAAAAAAAAGAAGCATTCGACTTTTCAAGTCCTTTATCTAAAGTTTCTTTTTTTTCTTTCGAAAATAAATTACCAAAAATTCCCATACAATATAATAACTAGTAAGATTTTAATCTATACACAATAATTGTGTAATTCGTCGCAAATAAACGAAAATATTTTATATATATAAGCCTGCTTATTACTTAAGTTACAACAAACAAACACTTATTTAGCACAAAAAAACAATATTACACAAAATACGTAAAAAGCAAAAAAGAGCTACCGTATAAACGATAGCTCTTTAAATATTATAATATACTGTTCAATCAAATTATTTTTGCTTCAACCAATCACTTACTTGGTCTCCAGCCATAACTCTTTCAACAAAAACGTAAGCTCCAGTTTTAGGAGACTTAACCATTTTAATAGCTTTCGTAAGCTTTTTAGTTCCTGTTTGTAATGATGCTACAGATTTTTTTGCCATGATTCAAACTTATTTAATTTCTTTATGAACAGTCACCCTTTTCAGGATAGAATTGTATTTCTTAATCTCCATACGATCTGGAGTATTCTTTTTGTTTTTTGTAGTAATGTAACGAGAAGTTCCAGGTTGCCCCGAAGTCTTATGCTCTGTACATTCTAAAATAACCTGTACTCTGTTTCCTTTTTTTGCCATTTTAAAAAGTCTTTATACTTTAAAATTATTTTTTCAAATAACCTTTCTCTCTAGCTTCTTTTACCACAGCAGAGATACCTTTTTTGTTAATGTTTTTTAAAGCAGAAGTAGATACTTTTAAAGTAACCCACTTATCTTCTTCTGGTAAAAAGAAACGCTTCTTAATCAAATTTGCATTGAACTTTCTTTTAGACTTGTTCATTGCGTGCGAAACGTTGTTTCCAACCATCGCTTTTTTTCCAGTAAGTTCACAAACTCTTGACATCGTTATTGTCTTTAATTCTATAATGATTCAAAATGATGCAAAAATTTGATTAATCATTGACGATTAAGTCAATAGCATAATTGATTTATCTCTGTTTTTGCGGGTTGCAAAGATATAAAAGTTTTTTGCTATTCAAACACTTACCTCTATTTTTTTAATAAAATTTTAATCTACGTACACAAAAGCATACACTTTATTAATTAAGGTTACACAATATTACTATACTACACAACATCAACTACATACATTAAGTATTACAGATTGTAATAATAAAAACAACCGTTCATAATATCATTAAAATTCATCTATAAAATAAATACAATCCTCAACTTAAAATAAAACAAAGCAATATTTACCTAAATTACCTGCACTATAATACTTTTAAAACACACCTTAAAATATACATCACGCTCACCTTTTGTAAAATTAACATCAAAACTTTACTTATTGCAGAAAGAAACCTATATATCAAAAAAACATCAAACCACTGTAACACATTAAAAACAAACATTAATAGACACTTTAAATCAAGAAGTAAAAATATTCAGAACAGTAAATACTTATATAAATAAATTGAATTTTTAAAATAAAAACAAGTGTAACATTATCGTCATTCATTTTTTTGTACTTTCGGCGCAAATTATAACACTCATATACAATGTCAATAGCACAAAGAGACCTGAAAAAAGTAACAACAAACACCATTCAGGAAATGAAAAGGAAGGGTGAAAAAATATCAATGCTTACAGCATACGATTTCACCTTAGCAAAAATGGTTGATTCGGCTGGTATAGATGTTATATTAGTTGGAGATTCGGCTTCGAATGTAATGGCAGGTCATCAAACTACACTACCTATTACGTTAGACGAAATGATATATCACGCATCATCTGTAGTAAGAGCTGCCACAAGATCATTAGTAGTAGTAGATATGCCATTTGGTACTTATCAAGGAAATTCGAAAGAAGCTTTAAGTTCTGCCATAAGAATAATGAAGGAATCAGGAGGGCATTCGGTAAAACTTGAAGGAGGAGAAGAAATATTAGAATCTGTAAAAAGAATTATATCTGCTGGAATTCCTGTAATGGGACATTTAGGATTAATTCCGCAATCGATTTACAAATTCGGGACTTTTACAGTTAGAGCTAAAGAAGAAGAAGAGGCTGATCAATTAAGAAAAGATGCTAAACTTTTAGAAGCTGCGGGTTGCTTTGCTATTGTACTTGAAAAAATACCTGCAAAATTAGCCAAAGAAATTGCCGAATTAGTAAACATTCCTGTAATTGGAATTGGTGCTGGTGGCGATGTTGATGGACAAGTATTGGTATTACATGATATGCTAGGAATGACACATAAATTCAACCCAAGATTCTTAAGAAGATACTTGAACCTATACGAAGATATTACTGGCGCTATACATCAATATATTGACGATGTAAAGTCGTCGGATTTTCCGAATGAAAAAGAACAATACTAACTGCAACTAAATAATTATTATTTCCTGACAAGTCTCGTATTTTATAGAATCGTTAGTACCGTTACTATGGGTATTAACGATAACACTACACTTATCAGATAACTATTATTTTTAATAACTGTTAGTCATATAATAAAAAAGACCATAAAGAAATTTCTTTATGGTCTTTTTTATTATATCGTTACACTCAAATACAACCCTATCCCAAACAAAAAAGCAAATAACAAAGTTGTTAACGCTAAAAATTTCAATTCTGGTTCTATATTCTTTGGAACCTCATTTTTAAATACTCTTTTTAAGTGCATTACTAAAGGAACTATCAGCACTAAAAATAAAAACTGAACCACCGAATTATAATTAATAAACATATAAACTACCGACATAAGCACGGCAGTTATAATTATAAAAACATGGTATTTTTTACCGTTTTCAACTCCTATTTTTACAACTAACGTATTTTTATTTGCTTTTTTATCAGTTATAAAATCTCTTAAATTATTAAGATTAAGTACTCCTGTACTTAATAATCCTATAGATATTGCAGGAAAAACAACTTCAACATTAAATTCTTTAGCATAAAGAATATAAGTACCTACTACCGAAACTAATCCGAAAAACACAAATACAAACGCATCTCCCATTCCTGAATACCCATAAGCACTTTTACCAACAGTATATTTAATAGCTGCAATTATTGCAGAAACACCAATAAATAAAAAAACAAGTAATTCTATTAAATACTCACTTCCAAAAGCTACCAACAACAGCAGAACACCACTAACAAACGACAAAACAGATAACACAACAACCCCAATCAACATTGATTTTGCAGATATAACTCCACTTTCTACAGCTCGTTGTGACCCTACCCTATCTACATCAGTTCCTTTAACCCCATCGCCATAATCATTTGCTAGGTTTGATAAAATCTGAAGAAAAAGAGTAGTAACTAAAGCCAATAAAAATATAGTCCATTTAAAACTTCCTTCAACCAATGCTATAAAAGATGAGATAATAATTCCGGAAACCGATAACGGTAACGTTTTCATTCTGAAAGCCATTATCCAAGCATTAAATACTTCCATAAATAATAATTTATTTTAATGCAAAAGTAATAGATACTTTTACTTTAACAAGAAACTACACAAACAAGTAATTAAAAATAAACAGCCATTACACACAAACAACAAACACCGGCTAAGTTACTTGAAATTCATAAATAACATTTTTAAAACAAAGAGGATACATCACCGTACAACTTAACAAAACAAGATTATATATTTCATGAAAAACTAACAAATAATCATCCTATTTAAAGTTACAATAGTTACACTTTATACATAAAGTTTTAACATAAAAATATACGTTAATTTTTTAAAAATAATGTATATTTGACCTTGAAGATTTTATTAAACCAAAACAAATTTACCTGACAAGTAGCGTAAATACCTTACAAGTAACTATAAGAGTATAACTTAGCATAGTTACCACGGCATTAAACGAAAAAATTAATTCTAATTGATTATAAACAGATAATTAATATATTGCGATTCTAAAATACCCTGTATTTACACTAGGTGTTTATACCATATGGATGATGAATAATTAACCTATGGAAAAAACTAATCTTAATAGACAAAATTTACAAACTCATGAAATTATTGAACAGACTTAAACTACGTAACATTGCGTTACTTACCTTAACTGTATCAATGCTTTTTGCTTGTGGAGGTGGAGGAGGAAGCAACCAATCATCTACAACAGGCTGGAACATTAACGATTCGGAAAATGGTGGTTTTTACGCTAACACAGATTACTACGAGCAAGAAACTGGTCCTGGATTAGTTTACGTAGAAGGTGGTGCATTTACTATGGGACGTGTACAGGATGACTTTATGCACGATTGGAACAACACTCCAACTAAACAGCACGTAAGATCATTTTTTATTGATGAAACTGAGGTAACAAACATTAGTTATAAAGAATATTTATACTGGTTAAAAAGAGTTTTCCCTACAACTGAAGAAAACTACAAATACATATATTCATCGGCACTACCTGACACTTTAGTTTGGAGAAACAGACTTGGTGCAAATGAAGTTTATGTTGATAACTACTTAAGACACCCTGCTTACAACCAATACCCTGTTGTTGGTGTAAATTGGATTCAAGCATCTAAATTTTGTGTTTGGAGAACAGATCGTGTAAACGAAAGAATACTTATTGATAAAGGAATTCTTAATCAAAACAATGGTGTTGCCGATGCAGGTGAAAATGGTGGAACTGAAACTATTACTAAAGGCGAAAATTACTTTAGTACTAACACTTACTTAGAAAATCCTGAAAAAGTATTCGGAGGTAATCAAGGTGCTTACAAAGAAGGTCTTCCTGACTTCTCATCAAAAACAGACAAAGGAGATACAGAAGGTAGCTTTGTTGGTAGACATGCAAACAGAGAAGATGGATTATTAATGCCAAAATATCGTTTACCATCAGAATCGGAGTGGGAATATGCAGCACTTGCTTTAGTAGGTAATAGAGAATACAACTCAATAAAAGGGCGTAAAAAATTCCCTTGGAATGGTAAATCTGCAAAATCAGACAGAAGAAGAACTAAAGGTGACTTACTAGCCAACTTTAAAATGGGTAGAGGAGATTATCAAGGTATTGCAGGATGGTCGAGTGATGGTGCAGACATTACTAACCAAGTAAAATCATACCCTCCTAACGACTTTGGTATTTACGATATGGCAGGTAATGTTGCCGAATGGGTAGCCGATGTTTACCGACCTATGATTGATGATGATGCTAATGATTTTAGCTACTTTAGAGGTAATGTTTTCGACAAAAAAGAACTTGACGAAAACGGAGAAACAATACTTGTAACATCAGATAATATAGCTTATGATACACTTAGCGATGGTGCATTAGTTCCACGCAGACTTCCTGGTGAAATTTCAAGAGTTACTGTTAATAGCAATGACACTTACATGAGAAACAACTATGATCAGGCTGATAACATCAACTACGAAGACGGTGATTTTAAATCAAGTATTCAAGGAGGTGTTGAAGGATCGAAGGAGAAAAAAGAAAAAAGTGGCAGATACATGTACAACGCTCCTTTAAACAATACTAAGCTTGATGAAAAAGGTAATTTAATTAAGCAGTATGATAAGTCTGACAAAAGAACTTCTCTTATAAACGATAAAGTAAGAGTTTATAAAGGTGGATCATGGGCAGATAGAGTTTATTGGTTAGATCCAGCTCAAAGAAGATTTTTACAACAAGATGTTGCTACAAACTTTATTGGATTTAGATGTGCAATGGATAAAGTTGGACATAAAATAAACGCTAATAAAACTCCTTATCACAAATAAGAAAAAACACTAGTGTTTATACAAAAAAACCTCCCAAACTATATTGTAACTAATATAGTTTGGGAGGTTTTTTATTTTTATGATATCATATTCAACTAATAGATAAGCTAAAAAAAAACAGGTTATTAGTAAATGACATCTATTTTTTTAGTTATTAACCCTGACCTTACGTAGTATAAATACCTTGTCAGGTATTATAAAATTAAAATTGCCATGTTTTAACATTTACTTTTAAAGAAATTAATTCTTGCATAGCACTTCTTTAATGGCATAAATTATATTTTTTAAGGCAAAATGTTTTTTTACTTGATTTTAATACTTTTAAGTTTGATAGATGTAATAGATGAGGCAAATAAGTGTATTCATTGTGCTATGTGGTTTTTCTTCGATAAAGTCATCTATTATAAAAACCGAATTACTGGTCTCAAATTATATGACTACCAGTTTTATTAATATCCAATAATTTTCATGTGTAAGTTAATCTTGTAATAGAAAACGAGTAATTTGATTATGACTATATTTTATGTTACTAATGAAAAACACGGCATTAGGTAGGCTGAATATAAATCTAATAGAAGATATTATTTATAACTAAATATTTTGGATTCTCTGACAAATATCGTGATTCGATAATAACAATTTATCAGATCACGGCATTTGTTAGAGAACCATATTTTGTTATGCTAAACAAGTTTAAAGCAACTGATTAATCTAATCTGTATGAAATAAATTAGGACAATAAAAATAAATCAATTGCATAAGATAAGTTATTAATTCAAATTATATGTTGAAGTAATTAATGTAGTATTCAAGTCTATTACACTAGGTACTTCTGCACTACGTGTTAATGTACTTAAATGCAGCTTGCATTTTGCAAAAGCTGTTTCTGCTGCAAGTTGTAAGCCAACTTTCAAGGTATACGTTTTGCCAGGATCAATTTGGATATTTTTCGGACTCGTAGATACAGATTCATTATCTGAATTATCTAGGTATAAAATGTTAAACTCCCCTTTTTTTAGTATTATAGCTTGCTCTAAATGGTTGTAAATTTTTATTGATGCCATAAATATATAATTCGACTTTCCATCTAAATGATGCATGCCGAGGAAGCTTGACCGTTCTTCTACCGTTAACATTTCTCGTGTAATCATGGCCATACTATTTATAAACTGTGATTGTGTGATTATTTATATTACTAAAGTACTTACACCAAAACAGTTATTATAATATAATAGAGCAACTACAATAATCAACATCTAAACAACTACAAATAAGACATATACATCTTAATTGCCAATAAAATTACTTTTAATTTTATACAAACCAACTACTCTATAATACCTACTATTCATGCTTTTGTGATACACAATTACAGTATATTCATTTTCTGTACGATAGTAAGATCCTGAAATAATATTGTGTTTTATTCTACCATGATCGGCAATTACAAATTTATAATCGTAATAACCCTGTTTAAGTAAAATTTCGGCTTTGTAATTATTAGTTTTAAAATCATAAACCATTTTATTACTTGCTTCAAGTTTCCAATCGTTAAATGCGCCATAAACATAAATGTTGCCTACATCTAACTTTTTATAATTTAATGCAAAATGCACTTTAGTATAATCAGCCTCAATATCAGAATTAGCACCATCAATATTTCTAATTACGTAACCTCCATTAAAATCGGGTTGATTGGTAAATTCCATATTTTGTCTCGATCCATTTGCATACAAATAAGTATTATAAATATCTCCTAAATAAATCCTATCGGTATAAAGCCCGGCTACTCTAACACTTTTTGTATCGAAATGATAATAGAAATTACCTGCTTCTAAACTAACTTCATCAACATCGGTGTAAATAAAATTATTACCACTTATATATTGATATTTTACATCTAGTAAAGAATTATTCCAATTGTTATTTTGAAGAATATGCACTTTTAATTCCTCTTTAGGATTCGAAATTTTCAACTTATTATAATTTATTGATAAATTAACTTGCTGTTCGGTTTCTCTTCTAATAACTACCGACGAACGTTTAACATCAACCCCTATTACAACTTCATCTTCATAAATAATTAATTTCCTTGTAAAAACAATATTATCTACGTTATCATCATAAACTTTCAGTAAAAAATTACCCGATATAAGTACTTTCATATCATCATTAGGAAATTGAAATGAATAATGTGTGAATTTTTTTAGAGTATTAAACGAGTATTCATAATCATTAATTTCTCCTTCGTTATAACCTTCAATAAAATCATTTTCTATAATATTTGTTGTATTCCAAAAAGCATCGCAATGCTCTATTTTATAATAATAATCCTTTAAATCGTTATCTAAATCATCGAAAGAAATATTAAAACTACCACCAAGTTTTATATAAGGATGAATTGAGTTTGTTTCAACATCAATAATGTTTACAGATTTAATATTACTATTATCAATTACATTAATTTGCCTGTTAATTTGTGCATATATATCAATATTTACAAACTGAATTAGTATAAACAGATATATATGAATAGGTGTATAAGTGACTTTTAACATGTTATTTTAATGTTTTAAATAGCTTTTTAAGTGATGAACGAATGAAATAATAAATAAACGCACTGTTTTTAAGTGTTTTACTAAAAATATAATTAATTGCTTTTTTCTATTAATGATGTTTCAAATTTGCTATTTTTGAAAACATATCAAATATAGTATAATAACTAATCTCTTATATAAATATGTCAAAAGACATTCGTATAAAGAGAGGTGTGAACATTAAGCTTGTTGGACAAGCCGAAATGATGTTCGCCGACGTTGCTAAGTCTAAAATTTATTCTCTTAGTCCTGATAACTTTCATGGTATTACACCAAAGTTAGCTGTTAGAGCAGGAGATAAAGTTAAGGCAGGCGACACTCTTTTTTACTCAAAGCATAACGATAAAATTAAATTTACATCACCCGTAAGCGGAGAAGTATCGGAAATTGTACGAGGTGCTAAACGTAAAATTTTGGAGGTAAAAGTTTTGGCAGATGCCGACACTACTTATAAGGAGTTCGACACAAAAATGTCTTCGAAAGAAGAAGTGATTGAAACTTTAACTGAAAGTGGTGCTTGGGTATTTGTAAAACAACGTCCGTATGATGTAATTGCTAATCCATCGGACAAGCCTAAGGCAATATTTATTTCAGCTTACAATAGCGCACCTCTTGCTGCTAATCTTGACTTTGCATTGCAGGGAAAAGAAGAATCTCTACAAAAAGGAATCGATGTTTTATCGAAACTAACACGTGGTAAAATTCACCTTTCGGTTGATGGAAGTAATCCGTCAAAAGTATTTTCTAATATTACCGGAGTTGAAAAACATAACGTAACAGGTCCTCATCCTGCAGGAAATGTTGGAGTACAAATTCATCATATTGATCCGGTTAATAAAGGAGAAAGAGTATGGGTTGTTGCACCACAAGATCTTGCAATTATTGGAGATTTATTTATTACTGGAAAGTTTAATGCCGAAAGAGTTGTTGCAATTACAGGTTCGGAGGTTTCTAAACCACAGTATGTAAAAACTATTGCAGGATCGAGTATTGATGTACTTTTAAAAGGCAATTTAAAAGAAGGCGATAAACGTATAATTAGTGGTAATGCTTTAACAGGAACTAAAATTACTGATAAAGGATACCTTGGTTTTTACGACAATCAAATTACTGTACTTCCCGAAGGTAAAACTCACCGTTTCTTTGGTTGGGTGCCTTGGTTATACAATAATATTTTTTCTATTGCAGGTAGTTCTTTTGCATCGAAAGATAAAGAATACGCTTTAAACACAAACAAAAACGGAGAAGTTAGAGGTTTTGTGGTTACCGGAGAAATGGAAAAAGTTTTCCCTTTTGATATTTACCCAATGTACTTAGTTAAGTCTATTATGTACAATGATATTGGAGAAATGGAAATGCAAGGAATTTACGAAGTAGCTCCAGAAGATTTTGCTTTAGCAGAAGTTATTAATACATCTAAAATCGACATTCAGAAAATTGTAAGAGATGGTTTGGATGTTATGATTGAAGAAGTTGGATAAATAGTTATTTGTAATTACTAACAGTAATATAAGAATTAACAAAATATTATTTTTCTGAGAGTAATTAAAACTAAAAAATAAAACAAATGAAATTTTTAAGAGACGCATTTGACGGTTACAAACCGGATTTCATGCCAGGCGGAAAGCTTGAAAAATGGTATCCTGTGTTTGAGACTATTGAAACGTTCTTTTTTACACCCGATCATGTAACCACTTCAGGTTCTCATATTAGAGATGGTGTAGATATAAAACGTTTAATGACTGTTGTAGTACTTGCTCTTATGCCAGCTTTATTCTTCGGAATGTACAATATAGGGTACTTCCACTTTGAAGAATTAGTTGCATTAGGACAGCAAGATAGCTATACATTTATGGAGGCTTTCCTATTTGGATTAGGAAAATTACTTCCTATTATAATAGTATCGTACGGTGTTGGTATTGGTGTTGAATTTATCTTTGCTATGTTTTACGGACACGGTATACATGAAGGATATTTTGTAACAGGTATGCTTATACCTTTAATTGTACCAGTTGATTTACCACTTTGGATGCTTGCTGTGGCAATTGTTTTTGGTGTAGTAATTGGAAAAGAAATTTTTGGTGGTACTGGAATGAACATTCTAAACCCTGCATTATTAGTACGTGCATTTTTATTCTTTGCCTACCCTACTTTTATGTCGGGAGATAAAGTTTGGGTTGCCGATGCTTTAAAAACAGGAACAGAAGGTTTACCAGATGGAATGTCGGGAGCTACAATTTTAGGACAATTAGGTACCGGAGCAGAAGCCGCATTTCCCACAATAAACGGTGCTGCATATTCGGTAATGGATATGTTTATTGGTTTTATTCCAGGTTCGGTTGGCGAAACTTCAACATTAGCAATTTTAATTGGAGCAGTAATGTTACTTTTATCAGGAGTTGCAAGTTGGAGAATTATGCTTTCGGGAGTTATTGGAGCAGCTATAATGAGTTTCTTATTTAAAATTTGGGGAGCTAATGAACTTATGCTATTTGGATGTAAACACCTTTTAATTGGTGGATTTGCTTTTGGTTTGGTATTTATGGCAACCGATCCGGTATCGGCAGCTCAAACCAATACGGGTAAATGGATTTACGGATTCTTAATAGGATTCTTATCAATTTTACTTCGTGTTTTAAATGGTTTTCCAGAAGCAGTTATGTTAGTTATTCTTTTATTAAACGTATTTGCACCAACCATCGATCATTATGTGGTTCAGGCTAGTGTAAAGCGTAGAAATAAAAGAATTGAAGATAAAATCAAAAAAGCATTAAGTGTATAAAACGTAGATATTATGGATACAAATAAAAATAGTTATACGTTTATATTTGCTTTAGTAATGGTAATAATTGTAGCATTTACGCTATCGTTTGCAGCTACATCGCTTAAACCATTACAGGATGCAAATTTGAAACAAGAAAAAATGCAAAACATCCTTAAAACTGTGGGTGTAAATTTAAGCCGAGAAGAAGCTCAGATTCAGTTTACAAACTATGTTAAAAAAGGAATTGTAATTGATAATAAGGGTAATTTAGTTGAAGAAAAGCAAGGAAACGAAATTGAAAAAGGAATTGCTTTTACTCTAAATATGAAATCGGAATGGAAACGTAAACCTGAAATACAAAAAATACCACTATTTGTTGCCGAAGTTGAAGGAAAAACATTTTATGTTATTCCATTAAACGGTATGGGAATGTGGAGCGATATTTGGGGTAACGTAGCTTTAGAATCGGATAAAAACACTATTGCAGGTGTAAACTTCGATCATGCCTCTGAAACTTCAGGACTTGGTGCTGAAATTACCACCGATTGGTTTCAAAAAGACTGGAAGGGTAAAAAAATAATGTCAGAATCTGGAGAATTTGCATCGGTAGTTACTGTAAAAGGTGGGGCTAAAGATGGCGATAATCATGGTGTTGATGCAATTTCGGGTGGTACTGTAACTTCTACTGCAACATCAGATATGTTCAGTAACAGAGTTAAGTTGTACATGCCTTATTTCAACAAACTAAAATAGACAGCTATGAGCGAAGAAAAAGAAGGATTGTTCTCGAAAAAGAACAGACAACTACTGGTAAATCCGCTTGACGATAACAACCCTATTACCGTACAGGTTTTAGGAATTTGTTCGGCACTAGCAATTACCGTAAAACTTGAACCAGCTATTGTAATGTCGTTATCGGTATTATTTGTGTTGAGTGCAGGTAACGTAATTATTTCGTTAATGCGTAACATTATTCCATCTCGTATCAGAATTATTGTGCAACTAGTTGTGGTAGCATCTTTAGTAATTTTGGTTGATCAGGTTTTAAAAGCGTACTTATTTGATGTTTCAAAACAACTATCGGTTTTTGTTGGATTAATTATTACAAACTGTATTGTAATGGGTCGTTTCGAGGCTTTTGCACTTGGTAACACTCCTTGGAAATCGTTCCTTGATGGAATTGGTAACTCGGCTGGATATGGTTTAGTACTTGTTATTGTGGCTTTTTTCAGAGAATTATTAGGATCGGGTGCTTTATTCGGTCAGCAAATTATTCCTGATTCTTTTTACGAGGCAGGGTACATGAATAATGGTATGATGTTATTACCTCCAATGGCACTTATTGTTGTAGGAATAGTTATTTGGGTACAAAGAGCACGTAATACTAACCTTGTTGAAACTAACTAATAATGGATTTAATTAACTTATTTATAAAATCGGTATTTGTTGAAAATATGGTGTTTGCATTCTTTTTAGGAATGTGCTCGTATTTGGCTGTATCGAAAAAGGTTACTACGGCAGTAGGACTAGGTGTTGCGGTAATTTTTGTATTAGTAATTACTTTACCCGTAAACTTTTTGCTAGAAACTTATGTACTTAAAGCAGGTGCTTTAACTTGGTTAGGCGATGAATTTGCAGAAGTAGATTTAAGCTTTTTAAGTTTCATTATGTTTATTGCAGTAATTGCATCAATGGTGCAGTTAGTTGAAATGATTGTAGAAAAATTTGCTCCAGCTCTTTATGCATCGCTTGGAATTTTCTTACCACTTATTGCTGTAAACTGTGCAATATTAGGAGGATCGTTATTTATGCAAAACAAAAACTTTGCTAATACCGCAGAAGCTGTAGTTTACGGACTAGGTTCGGGATTAGGTTGGTTAATGGCAATTGTTGCTTTAGCTGCAATACGAGAAAAAGTTCGTTATTCTCATGTACCAGCTCCTTTAAGAGGTTTGGGTATTACATTTATCATAACCGGATTAATGGGTATGGCATTTATGGGATTCATGGGTATTAAACTGTAATAATTTGTAGTGTTATTGGTTTAATTAGCTAAATACATTTTACAAATCAAAAATTAAAATATGTTTTTATTTGCAACACAAACAATTGTTACAAGTATAGTTGTATTTGCCATACTAATAATTTTATTAGTAATGATACTACTTTATGCAAAGGCAAAACTTGCTCCCTCAGGACCTGTAAAACTTACCATTAATGGTAAGAAAGAAATTGAAGTTGAGTCAGGAGCTACTTTATTGCAAACACTTGGTAACAACAAAATATTTCTTCCATCGGCATGTGGTGGTGGTGGTACTTGTGGTATGTGTACTTGTCAGGTAAACGAAGGTGGAGGAGAATTACTTCCTACCGAAGAACCTTACTTTACACGTAAAGAAGCACAAGACAAATGGCGTTTAGGATGCCAGGTTAAAGTAAAGCAGGATATGGATATTTCTATTCCTGAAGAAATTTTCGGAATTAAAAAATGGGAGTGCGAAGTTGTATCAAACTACAACGTATCTACATTTATTAAAGCTTTTGTTGTTCGCCTTCCCGAAGGAGAAACAATGGACTTTAAAGCTGGTGGATATATACAGATTGATGTACCTAAAACTACTGTTGATTATAAAGATTTCGATATTTCGCCAGAGCCAACCGACCCATTAGGAAAAGACAAGTTTAAAGAAGATTGGGATAAGTTTAAACTTTGGGACTTGAAAATGGTAAATGACGACCCTATTATGAGGGCTTATTCAATGGCAAATGCACCTTACGAAGGAAGTATTGTTATGCTTACTATTCGTATTGCTACTCCTCCTTTCGACAGAGAGAAAGGTGGTTGGGCAAATGTAAATCCAGGTATTTGTTCATCTTATATTTGGGCTCAAAAACCAGGCGATAAAGTTACTGTTTCAGGACCATACGGAGAATTCTTTATTCAAGATACCGGTGCCGAAATGATTTATATTGGTGGTGGAGCAGGAATGGCGCCAATGCGTTCTCACTTATTCCACTTATTCCATACTTTAAAAACAAATCGTAAAGTTACATATTGGTACGGAGCCCGAAGTAAAAGAGAATTATTCTTCGAAAGCGATTTTAGAGCTATCGAAAAAGACTTCCCTAACTTCCAATTCAACATTGTACTTTCCGAGCCTATGGAAGAAGACAACTGGAAAGCAAAAAATTCGTTAACCGACGAAGGAGATGGTTTCTTAGGTTTTGTACACCAAGCTGTAATTGATAATCAGCTTAGTAAGCACGATGCACCAGAAGATATTGAATTCTATTTCTGTGGACCACCAATGATGAATAACGCAGTTGTAAAAATGACTGACGATTGGGGTATTCCAACTGAAAACGTACACTTTGATGATTTTGGAGGGTAATATTTTTTAGTTATACAATTATTATTACTTTATAAAAAAGAGGGTTTTGCTTTTATGGCGAAACCCTCTTTTTTCTTTCTTAAATTAATCGCATAAAATTAAAAAGCAAAAAAAACAAATACTAAAATAATACTTATAACAGATAGTAAATCACTAACTTAACAATACTAACTATCACATATAAAAGTATGAAATATTTAAAAGTAATGTTACTCCTATTTATTATTTCAATATATTTAGGTTCTTGTAGCAAAGATAAAGAAATTGATTTTAAGGGAAAGTACATAACAACATCTTACAAACAAGAATCAAATGATGGGAGTTCTGCAAACTATAGTAATAAAGCCGATTTAGAGTCGAATATGAAATACTCTATATTAGAATTAAATGAAGGTGGTGTTGCTAAAAAATCTAGCGGTGGTTTTGCACGGATTACAGGAACTTGGAAAAAAATTAATGATGAAAGCCTTTCAGTTTCGTTTGGAGGTTACATTTCTGAAGTTTTAAAAGCAGAAGGTAATAATCTAATTTATTCAAAAACTATAGAAAACATAACTACTACAGTAGTTTTTACTAAAAAATAAAAGCAATTTGTATTAAAATAAAAAAAGCACCCATATTTACAATGGGTGCTTTTTTTATTTACTGTTTACTGCATACATTTGAACATCATAAATACTAACAACAAACACAATATGAAATCATTAAAAATTGTTTTATACTCGGTTATAACAATTATTGTAGTAGTTGCTTTGTCGGCATATTTTTACACAAAATCGGCTTCTACAAATTATAAATTCAATATAAATTCAGAAGAAGTTTCGGCTAAAGTTGAAATTATTTTCGATGATATGGCAGTACCTCATATTTATGCCGAAAACGAAAAAGATGCAATGTTTGCGTTGGGTTACGTACATGCTTCGGAACGTTTATGGCAAATGGATTTAATTCGTCATGTTGGGGAAGGTAATTTATCGGAACTATTTGGAGAAAAATTAATTAAAAACGATAAATTTTTCAGAACTATTGGCATAAAACAAACTGCAATAAAATCGGCAGAGGAGTTTAAAAAAAATGCTCCTGAAAACATAAAAAAAGCTACTTACGCATATATAGCTGGTATTAATAAGTTTATTGAAGAAGATAAAATGCCTGTTGAATATAAATTAACAGGTGGTAAACCTGCCAAATTTAAATTAACCGATTTGTACCTTACAACCGGATACATGGCTTATAGTTTTGCAAAAGCTTTAAAAACCGACCCACTAACCAATTGGTTAAGTAACAATTTAAGTCAAGAATATTTAAGCGATTTATCCATTACTTCAAGAAATAACACTACTATTCCGGTTACCGAATGGGACGATATTAATATTTCTAAATCGGTTACTGATATTGATGCACAGCTTCCAATTGCACAGTTTATTGGTTCGAATGCTTGGGTTATTTCTGGAGACAAAACAAAATCGGGAAAAGTTGTTTTTGCAAACGATGCGCATATTGGCTTTGCATCGCCTTCTGTTTGGTACGAGGCACATATTCATACTCCTGAATTAGATTATTACGGAAACCATTTGGCTGGTTTTCCTTTTCCTTTAATTGGGCATACAAAAACGCACTCGTGGGGTTTAACAATGTTTGCAAATGATGATATTGATTTATACCGAGAAAAAATAGAGAATAACAAGTATTTGGTTGATAGTACTTGGCACGATTTAACTATAAAAAAAGAACTTATTAAAGTTAAAGATGGTAATGATTTAGAAATTGAAATTAAAAGCACAAATCATGGACCTATAATAAGCGATGTTTTTGATGATTTAGATAGCGAAAGTAACATTGCAATGTGGTGGACTTTTAACCAGTATCCTAAAAATTTATTAATTGAATCTGCATACGGTCTTTCAAGATCGAAAAACATTACAGATGTTAAAAATTCAGCAGAAAAAATACATTCTCCTGGATTAAATATTATGTATGGCGATGCTGATGGAAATATTGCTTGGTTAGCATCGGCTAAACTTCCTATCCGCCCAAAACACGTAAACTCTAAAACCATAATAGATGGTACTAAATCGAGTAACGATATTGAGGGTTGGTATCCTTTCAGTAAAAATCCGCATTCAATAAATCCTAAAAGTGGCTTTGTTTATTCTGCAAATAATGCTCCTGATAAAGTTGATGGCATTTATCATCCAGGTTATTATTCCGATGGAAATACTCGTGCTTTATCAATAATAAAAGCATTAAGTAGCGATAAAAAAGATTGGACTATTTACGATGCTCAACAATTACAATTAAACGGTAATTCACCAGTTTCGAACAGCAATAATAAGCTGATGGTTGATATGATAAAAAGCAATAAATATGAAAATATTTATGCCGATGCTTACAAAATAATGGATTTATGGAAAGGAACTAATGAAAAAAATGAGCTTGCCCCTACCATTTACTATAAGTGGATGTTTAATGTATCGAAAATGATTTTTGAAGACGAAATTGGCAAAGATCGTTTTAATTTATTTATGAGTTCTTTAGTTTGGGAAAGAAGTTTTCCTTTTGTGCTAAAAAACAAAAAATCGCCTTGGTGGAATAATGTTAAAACCGATGAAAAAGAAACAGCAAATCAAATAATGGATTTGGCTTTTACAAAGGCAATAAACGATTTGCAAAAGCAATTAGGCAATGATATTACTAAGTGGAATTACGGAAAAGTGCATACTTTAACATTCAATCATGCAATGGGTAAAGTGGCTCCGTTAGATAAACTTTTCAACATCGGACCTTTCGAAGTTCCTGCTGGTAAAGATGCCTTAAATAAGTATAGTTTTAAATTAGATAGCACCGGTATTTACAATGTAACATCAGGTCCATCAATGCGTATTACTATTGATTTTGCAGATGTTAAAAATTCTGAAAGCATAATACCAACCGGGCAATCGGGAAATGTGTTTAGTAAATATTACAGCAATCAAGCCGAAATGTTTGTGCAAGGTAAATACCGAAAACAACGTATGGATAAAGATGATATAATAAAAAACAGTATTTCTACATCTAAAATAAATCCTATTAAATAAGTATTACAAGCTACATTATAAAACGTAACTTTTAAGAAAGTTATTTCAATAAAAATTCCGAATGTTTGAACATCAAACATTCGGAATTTTTATTGTTTTATATAATGTCGTAATATAAAATCTAAACCTTTACGGAGCAAACCACCCATTGAATTGCACGTTTCAAAAGTATCAACTTTTATATAAGTTCGTAATTCTTTAGATAACTGATTTACCTTTTCGTTGGTTGATACCCTATCTAAAACCATTACGCTTAATAAGGCATTTACTCTATCTTCGGTAATTCTTGCTCGTCGGGCAATCATATATCTCTCTTCTCGTTGATATTGCAAAATAGATTCGGGGGTAAGTACCCTTGCAACCAAATCAACAAAAGGTTTGTTCTCTTTAAAAAACTGTGGTCGGTATAAATTTAATCTTCCTTCGTACGATTGTTGATCAAAATCGATGGCTCTTATTCGGTATTGGTTTTGGTCGAAATCATGTGTTTCAACCATCACAAAGTTGTACGATCTCATATCGCCTAACAGCCTAGTTACACATCTTTCGTTAAATTTAACAAACTCTTTAGCAATTCTAACGTATTCAATTTTTTTTAAGTTCGATCGTGTTTCTAAAAACTGATCGCCCGGAATACCCATAATATGCTCTTCAATTAAAGTATCGTTATGCACAAAATAATGCATTCGGTTAGGACTTAAAAGATGCTCTAATTCTAAACCGTAAACCCTCGAAGCATCAGCTTTTTTAACATAAAAATAATCGTAATTATCGTTATCAATATTAATTATTTTTATTCTGAAAGGATGAGAATTTCCAAAAGTACAATAATCAATTCTATCAACTCTTACCGTTTCAAAATCCTGAAACGTATCATTCATAATAAGTTTTTTATAAATATGTTTCAATCCATCCTGAATTTCATCTTGCTCAAACTGATTATAAGCTACACTAACCCACAATGTGTCGTTATCGTCATCATCAACCAAAGCAATTGAATTTGTATAGCGCATTAAGTCATCGTAAGCAATAGGCAAATTAACATCTCTGCTATGCTTTTTTAAATAAGTAGAAAGTTCGTTACTAACTTTATAATGAATTTTCTTTTGTAATTTTAACTTGTCCGACGATTCCATTACTAATCTATTTTAAGTAAATAAAGTTTGGTTTTCTGACAAATCACATAATTTATAAAATAGTTATTACCGTTAATAATTATAGTACCGGTAATAACAACTCCACTACATTTATCAGATAAACTAAGTTACTCCATTAATTTTTCAAGTCTCACCCCTCTCGATCCTTTTATTAAAACCGTTGAATGAGTTATTTCATTAAATTCTCCACTCAATATTAAGTCTGATACATTTTTAAAATAACTTAATTTTTTATTGTTGATTTCCGGAAATTCCGAACCAATAAAAAACACTTTATCAATTTCCGATTCAATAAGTTTATCAACAACTTTTTTATGCTCGTTTACCGAATATTTACCAAGTTCCAACATATCACCTAAAACGGCAACTTTAGCATCGGCTTCAATTTGCTCTAAGTTTTCAATAGCCACTTTCATGCTCGATGGGTTGGCATTGTAAGCGTCCATTATAATAACATTATCATTTTTTTCAATAATCTGAGACCTATTATTTGTAGGTTCATAACCTTCAATTGCATCTTTAATTTGTGCCGTAGTTACGCCAAAATAATTACCAATAGTTATGGCAACTTTCATATTATGAAAATTATACTTACCCGTAAGTTTCGATTTAATTAAAGTTCCATTGTAATTTATATTTACATACGGATTAGCTGTTTCGAAATACACATTATTTAACAGACTACTTTTTTTATTATTTACAGTTTTTTCAACCTGAATTTCATCTTCGGTATTTACAAAAACAAGTCCACCAGTGCTTAATAAATAATTATATAACTCCGTTTTTGTTTTCACAACCCCATTGAAACTACCAAAACCTTCAAGATGTGCCATTCCGAAATTAGTTATATAACCAAAATCAGGCATAGCAATTTTACACAAATCTGCAATTTCTCCAGGATGATTTGCCCCCATTTCAACAATTGCAATATCACAATCTGGAGTTATTGAAAGCAAAGTTAAAGGCACCCCAATATGATTATTTAAGTTTCCTTTAGTTGCAACAGTTTTAAACTTTTCGGAAAGCACCTGATAAATTAACTCCTTAGAAGTTGTTTTTCCGTTAGTACCTGTTATGCTAATAATATCGGTAGTAAGTTTTTTACGATGATAATTAGCAAACTTCTGCAAAAAATGTAAAACATCATCGGCATAAAAAGTTTTACCTTTTATATATGCACTTTTTTCATCAATAACAGCTATTGAAGCTCCCATTTCTAAAGCCTTTTCAACAAAATTATTTCCGTTGAAATTATCTCCTTTCAATGCAAAATAAATACTTCCCTTTTCAATTGTTCTTGTGTCGGTTGATACTTTGTATGTTTTGCAATATTCCTCGTACAGATTTTCTATTGTCATAATTTGCTTGTAGACGTTATTGTTGCTGATGATGTAATTGTAATACTATTTTTCTTTAGGTTTCGACGAAAATTTTTCTAAAGAATAAATCAAACCAAACCCAATTAATATCAATATTAAAACCGATAACATTTTAGTATCACCATCAAAGTTACTCGGCAAAATACTTTCTTGAATAAAAGGAACAATTTTGCCGTGAGAGTTTACTCGTGTAGAAATAGTTTCTTTCCAAGGCCAAACTTTGTTTAACGATCCTATCATAAAACCAGTTAAAACTGCAAGTGTTGTGTTATGATAATGCTTAAACATCCAAGCCAAAACTCTAGAAAACAACAACAATCCAATTACTGCACCAACTGCAAATATTCCTAATTTTGTACCCGACGAAATAATTAACTCGGTATTAGCAGTACTTAAACCTTCTAATAATCCGTTTATTGAACCTAATATTGAAGTGTACGACCCTAAAAGCAACAAAATAAAAGCACCCGAAATACCAGGCAAAATCATTGCTATAATAGCTAATGAGCCAGAAAACAAAACAAATAAATTACTGTCAGGGCTAGATGCAGGTTCGGCAATTGTAATATAGTACGATAAAATACTACCTAAAATCATTGCTATAACTACTCTTAAATTCCATTCTTTTATTTGCTTTCCTATTAATAATATAGACGCAATAATTAATCCGAAGAAAAATGCCCACAACAAAACAGGCTTATTTTCAAGTAAATACAAAATTAATTTCGATAACGAAACTATACTTATGGCAATTCCTATACCTAAAGAAGCAAGAAAGTTACCGTTTATGTGTTTCCAAAAACCTTTAATATCTAATTTAAATAACAACTTAAAAGCAGTTGCATCAATTGAATTTAACGAGTTAATAAATTCCTCGTAAATACCCGAAATAAAAGCAATTGTACCTCCCGAAACTCCAGGCACCACATCTGCCATTCCCATTGCCATACCCTTTAAGGATATAATAATGTACTGTAAAAAACTTCTCTGCATATTATATATTTTTCTAATCAAGCAAATGTAAATGTATTTATATTAAGTACAAATTTTACTACGATTTGATTATTGATACATCTAAAAAAAAACTTGAAAACAAAACATATATTAAGTTTCGTTTTCAAGTTTAATTTAGGTTAAAATCAATTTTAATTGAAAAACTACCTCAACTATTTCTTAATTATTTTCTCAACAATTACAATACCATCTTCTTTTTTAATAAAAACTATTAAAACACCATTAGTACAAGTTGAAACATCAACAAACACCTCATCGTTATTAGATTTAACTTCGGATAACAACATATTTTTAGAATCGAATATTTTTATATCTAACATTTGTTGGTTGCTGTTTTTTACAACGAAACTATTTTTAGTTGGATTTGGATAAACCTCTAAAGCTCTAACTGTATTAACTTCGACACTTAACATCGATTCATTTATAAATATACCGCTAGACATTGCACTTAAAATATCAGAAAATAACTCTACTTTATATTTTCCACTTTCGTTAGGCGAGTAACTACTTTCATTAGCTCCAGTAATCAACATTTCGTTTAAATACCATTTGTAGCTAAAATCACCCTCAACATCTACTCTTATTACACCAGCATTTTCTTCTACATCAAAAACAAAAACATCTTGAGTTTGAGAATAAGTACATTCATTTTCATCAATATAATTCCACTTAATTGAATAAACACCTGGAGTAGTAAATGATAAAACATCATCTGTAAAAGCAACAACTTCTCCGTTATCGGCAGTTGGAAACTCTGTAATTTCTCCGCTTAATTGCATTATTACACTTGGTAAAGTTGGCACATCGGGCACCGGGCTTACTCCTCTTATATCGAATGAACGAGTTGTTACAGTTGATGTATTACTAGTCATTCTTAATGAATATATTCCATCGGCTTTAGGTGTATATTCTAAACTGTTTGCTTTTCCAATTTCCTCTTCTCCAAAATACCATTGTAAATCGTAATCGCCGTAAACTAAAACTTGTATTACTCCTGATTGCTCGTAAATTTTATACACTATAATATCTTGTTCCTGAAACACAGCATTTTCAAAATTCCAAGTTACAGTATAAGTATCGGGTATATAATACGTTAATTTATTAGTAGTTGTAGCTATTTTAGTTCCTCCATTTGCAGTTGGGAAATCTGTAATTGTATCTCTTACCTCCAACCACATATCACTTAAAACTTCAGTATCGGGTACTAATGGAGCTTCTACAATTGTTAAAATTCCAGACACATAAATAAAGCTGTAATTAATTGCAACACCACCCGAAATATCAATACTGTAATCTCCAATTGGGCTTAACGACGTAGCTATTGTTGATGCTGTTGGTAAAACCGAAAACGCTAACGAATCTTCTTCTCCAATAAAGCCATTATATCTAAAAGTTAAATCAGGTATAGTATCACCCTCTGCCATATTTTTATTATACGCAGTTGCAGTAATTTTCTTTTCTATAATATCGGCTTTTAAATCAGCAAAAGAATTAACGCTATAATTACCCATATCGGCACCCGATAAAGTTAATCCTGTAATTATAATTTCAATATCCATTCCCGAATTTTTATCGGCAAACCTAGCTTCCTGATTTTCATCATCAATACTAACTTCATCACCTTCAATTACACCTTCAAAATCATCTCCCTTAATTACAACATCTGTTGTGCCATCGTAAACCTTATCAAAGGCTATTAAATTTTCAATTATAATTGATTTTTTAGTAATATCGGCTACAACATCATTAGGTTGATTTACATTGTAATTAGTAGCCCCCGATCCGTAAATTGTATATCCTGATATTATAACAGCTATACCTGTTCCTACATTTTTATCAACAAACATTGCAGTTACCGATGTTGTATCTAAACTAACTGTATCTAACGGCAATACACCACTTAAAATTCCTCCACTAATTTCAGCATCTTTTGTTCCATCATAAACTTTATTTGCGGCATCTACATTAACTACATAAATAGGTTTTGCAGTAATATTTGCAGTAATATTAGTTGGTTGAGTAAACTGATAATTACCTGCATCTGTTCCACTTAAAACAATTCCGGTAACGGTAACCGCTATATTTACACCTACATTTTTAGTAGCAAATGCTATTACAGCAACATCTGTATTAATATTAACAACATCTCCCGCAATTACTCCACTAATTTGTCCTCCTGTTAATTCGGCATCGGTTGTGCCATCGTAAACTTTATTTGATACTATATTATTACCCGTAATTGTAATTGATTTTTGTGTAATATTAGCCATTAACCCCGATGGTGAAACTACACTATAGTTACCACTATCAGTTCCGATTAAAGCAAAATAAGTAATTGTAATTGCCTTATTTACTCCAATATTTTTATCTGCAAATGATGCATTACATTCTCCTGTATTTACACTAACATTATCTCCTTCTATAACTCCGTTTAATGTTCCTCCTAAAATATCGGCTTCTGTTGTAGCATCGTAAACTTTATTTGTTGCAGTTACTCCGGTTATTGATAATTCTTTTTTGGTAATACTAGCTGTGGTAGTTACTTGTAACGAAACCGTATAGTTTCCGGCATCGACACCACTTAACGATAAATCAGAAAAAGTAATTATTTTATTAACCCCAACATTTTTATCCGAAAACGAAGCACTCGATCCTTCCGAATCTAAAACAACAACATCTCCTACCAATAATCCACTAAGAGTTCCTCCTGTAAACGATGCATTAGTTGTTCCATCATAAACCTTATTATTAACTGTAACTCCAGTTAGTATAAGTGTTTTTCCTGTAATATCGGCAACAAGTCCAGTTGGTTGATATATTTTGTAATTATCTCCATCATCTCCACTTAAAGAAACTCCAGTTACAGTTACAACTTTATCATTACCTATACTTTCATCGGCAAATAATGCAATTGCTTCGTCAAAAGACACACTAACATCATCGTTTAATAATACACCATTTAAGTTTCCTCCAATTAAAGTGGCAACATTAGTTCCGTCGTAAACTTTATCACTTACCTCAATTCCTGTTATTGAAAGTTGTTTTTGTGTTATATCAGCAAATGATACAGTTGGAGATGAAATAAAATAATTACCATCATCGGCACCACTTAAGGTTAACCCAGTAATAGTAACCGTTTTTTCTGTACCTACATTTTTATCATCAAATGTAGCTTCACCTTCTTCCGATTCTAAAATTACAACATCATCATTAACAACTCCATTTAGCACTCCTCCGCTAAAAGTTGAAGCGGTTGTGGCATCATAATTTTTATCATAAACCGTTATACCTGTTACTGTAAGTGCTTTTGCTACAACAGTTAATTGCTGAGAAACTTCAATTGCAGAAGAGTAATTTTCGTTACCCGATTGATTGGCATTTATAGTACAAGTACCTACTCCTACTATATGTAAACTTCCGCTAATAATTGTTGCTACGTTAGTATTGCTACTACTGTATTCAATATTTAAACCCACAGTTGTACTTGCTGTTAGTTCAATATCATCATCGCCATAAGTTGCGTTGCTAAGCGGATTAAATGTTATGGTTTGTGCAGCAGCAACGGTTTCTACTTTTAAAGTAAAATTATATGTAGTTTCATCGGTATCGTTACTTGTAAGAGATATTTCTGCCGTTTCAACTCCTTTTGAACTTGGGCTGAACCTAACAACAAAAGTAACAGTATGGTTGGGTAAAATTAATCCTGGCAATGGTTGTGTTGATATTGTAAAACCCGACGAACCACTAACCGAAACTACTCCATTTCCTGAATCGTTTAAAATTAAACTTTCGTTACCTGTATTAGCTATTGTAAATGTTTTTTCTATATACGAATCATCTACTCCTACTAAGCCAAAATTTGTATTATCCGAAACATCAGGCGTATTATCTCCATCTAAAATTTCAATTCCATTTCCTGTAATTTTAATTTCAGGAACTAAATTTGCAAATACATTACTTTTAAACATTGTTAAATAACCATCGTAATCTCCTACAACTAAATCAACATCTCCATCATTCTCTAAATCAGTAAAAATTGGCATTGAATTATCTCCTATATCTATTTGGCTACCTCCTGCCTCTAACATAGTTGGTGCAGAAAAACTATTATCGGCAGTTCCTTTATAAGCTCTTAATTTTCCGTTTTTACTACCAACAACTAAATCTAAATATCCATCGTCATCAATATGTGTAAATGTAGGACTTGAATGTTCAGGAATTTTTATATCAATACCTCCTACCATTTCAAGTGTATCAGCTGTATTGTAGCTATGATCGGCATTTCCTGTAAACACTAATAAATAACCACTGTAACTACCTACAACTAAATCTGTAATTTCGTCTCCATTAACATCCTGAAAAACTGGCACCGAATTAGTAACAACATCAATAGCTATTCCGTCTATTGTTTGCATTTCAACTCCATCGTCAAATGTTGTACCATTATTATTAAACACTTTTATACGCCCACCCGATTCTCCAATAATCAAGTCAACATCAGAGTCGTAATCTATATCAAAAAATACAGGTGTAGATTTTAATCCTGAATTTCCAGAACCTGTTTGTAAAATATAAGGAGCATCGAAATAAACATCACCATTACCATTATAAACAGATAAACCTCCGAATGATTCTCCAACAATTAAATCTAAATTTCCATCTTTATTTATATCAAAAAAAGTTGGTGCCGAATTTCCACCTACATCAATAATATTATAGCTATCAGAATTAATCTTATACTGCATTTTAACACCCGTATCTAAAGTTTGAGAAAAGGCTGATATAGTAAAGAGTAAAAGCACTAAAGATGTGCTTAATGTTTTATGTAAAGTTTTGCTAAAAATTATACTGAAAGGACTTTGTAAAAATATATTTTGATGAGATATTTTTTCATGGCTAAAGTTTTCTTTATCCTGATTTATTAATTTATCAAAAGATATATTTAAAAGCAGTGTTCTAAATATGTTAACAAGCTTATTTTTCATAATACTATTTTGGGTAGGGTTATACGTATTTATGTAGTGCATTAACAATAATGCCTGAAACAATTATAAATTGAAATATGTATTTAACAATTACACAACTGTAACACTTATTAAATATAATAAAATTACACAACAATATAGTACAATATACTCATTATCAAGTTATAATGCTTTTAACTACATATTTAAATATAAATTAAAACACATAAACAAAGGTATTAATAAGCCTTAAAAAGCCCCAAACAACGCACTATCATAAAGAATAGTGATTATTATCAGTTTCCAAAATAATAATAAGCCATACATTTAGAATAACTAAAAATCAAATCAACTAACAAATTTATTCATGCAAGAAAAAGCAATATTATCGGTAAACGGACAAGAAATTGAATTACCGATTGTTCAGGGTACAGAAAACGAAATAGCTGTTGATATTTCAAAATTAAGAGCACAAACAGGTGTTGTAACAATTGATAGAGGTTATAAAAATACTGGTGCTACTTTTAGTGGAATTACTTTTTTAGATGGAGAGAAAGGCATATTAAGATACAGAGGTTACAGTATTGAAGACTTAACTAACAAGGGTGATTTTTTAGAAGTTGTTTATTTGTTATTATTCGGAGAACTTCCTAATGAAGAGCAATACAGTAAATTCTTTAAGGATATAAAAGATCAAGAAATTGTTCATGAAAGATTGAAGAAAATTTCGGATGAATTTCCTTCAGGAGCTCATCCAATGGGAGTTTTATCGTCTTTAGTAAGTGCATTAACAGCATTTCACCCAAATACTTTAAAGCCACATGCATCAGAAGAAGAGGCTTACCTTTATATGGTAAAACTTATTGCTAAACTGCCTACTATTGCAGCTTGGACTTACAGAAAGCACATTGGTAGACCTGCAAATTATCCATGTAGAAGCTTAGATTATACATCTAACTTTTTGTACATGCTTAATAAGATGCCAAATAACGAGTACACTCCTAATCCAATAGCATCAAAGGCACTTAATCAGTTATTAATTCTTCATGCCGATCACGAGCAAAACTGTTCTACATCAACTGTACGTATGGTAGGTTCGTCAAATGCAAGTTTATATGCTTCAATTTCGGCAGGTATTAATGCTCTTTGGGGTCCATTACACGGTGGTGCAAATCAGGCTGTAATTGAAATGCTTGAAAGTATTAAAGAAGATGGTGGTGATGTTGATAAGTTTATTGCTAAAGCAAAAGATAAAAACGATCCTTTCCGTTTAATGGGATTCGGACACAGAGTTTACAAAAACTTCGATCCTAGAGCAAAACTAATTAAGCAATCGGCAGATGATGTTTTATCTCAATTAGGAATTAAAGATCCTGTATTAGATATTGCTAAAAAACTAGAAGAAACTGCTCTTAGCGATCCTTATTTTATCGACAGAAAATTATTCCCTAATGTTGATTTCTACTCTGGTATTATTTACAGAGCGCTTGGAATCCCTACCGAAATGTTTACTGTAATGTTTGCAATAGGACGTTTACCAGGTTGGATTGCTCAATGGAAAGAAATGAGAGAAACTGTTGAACCTATTGGAAGACCACGTCAGATTTATACAGGAGAAGTTGCACGTGATTTTGTAGAGATTAAAGAAAGAGATTTAGTAGCTCAATAATATACTACTATAAAAATGTAAGTTAAGTGTGATAAAAGGCTGTTTGGGATTTATTTTCAAACAGCCTTTTTATTTTTTAATCTAAAAGTTAGTAAATTAACAATTGAATATTAAATAGTTAACTATTTAAAACTACCTATCGCCAAGTTCAATAACCTCTAAGTTTTTTATTTCTGATTTAATAATTTCGAAACGCAACATTGTTCTTTTATGATGAAACCCTTTTCTACCAATAGCTCCGGGGTTCATATGTAAAAGTCCTAATTTATTATCGTTCATTACTTTTAAAATATGAGAATGACCACTAATAAAAAGCCTTGGCGGATTATTAGTTATTTCTTTTCTTATATCGAAAGCATAATTACCCGGATAACCTCCAATATGAGTTATCCAAACATCTACTCCATCAACAATAAATCGGTTGTGCAATGGAAATTCAGATCTAACATCAGTACCATCAATATTTCCATAAACACCTTTCAAAGGTTTTAACTCCTTAATTTTATCGGTTACCGCAACCGTACCAATATCTCCTGCATGCCAAACCTCATCAACAGTATTTATATATTTAATCATAACATCATCAATACATCCATGAGTGTCGGACATTAAAAGTATTTTCATATCTTAATTTTTAATATTATTGATAGCAAATTACGTAAATAGTTGTTGATTATTGGTTATAAATTAACTGATAACAACCTTTAAATTGATAATTGCACATTGACAATTGCACATTGCTAATTTAAAAGTTAGCAGTTAATTATTCAAACCAACTTTTAACCATATCATTTTCGGTTTTAACATAATTCTTATACGAAAACTCATTATTATTAGCGTTAAATTCGTATTCCGAAACATAGCTTTTATGATTATCAGCAACATCAATAATCGAATCACAAATAAATTCAACCTCAGCGTTAGTCATAACCGGGTGTATCGACATACGAATCCAACCTGGTTTTTGAGACAAATCGCCATGGCTAATTTCGCAAGTAATATCGTTTGATTGTTCTTTTGAAACACTCAACAAATAATGTCCGTAAGTACCCGCACACGAGCAACCTCCACGTACTTGTATTCCGAACTTATCATTTAAAATTTTCACCCCAAAATTATAGTGCATATCCTTTATATAAAAAGATATAACTCCCAAACGATCCTTATTATTGTTTGCTAAAATAATAAGGTTGTTAACATTATCTAACTTTTCGAAAACAATATCCAACAACTCATGTTCTCGTTTTTGAATATTACCCGTACCCATTTTATTTTTCAAGTTTATAGATAAAGCAGTACGTATAACTTGTAAAAAACCTGGAGTTCCACCATCTTCTCTTTCCTCAATATCTTCAAGATACATATGCTCTCCCCAAGGATTAGTCCAGCTTACTGTACCTCCTCCTGGTGCATCGGGTATTGTATTTTTATATAAATTTTTATTGAATATTAAAACTCCTGAAGTTCCGGGACCACCCAAAAATTTGTGTGGCGAAAACATTACAGCATCTAAATAACCATTGTTATCGGGGTGCATATCAATATCAACATAAGGCGCCGAACATGCATAATCGGCAAAACATAAACCACCATGCTTATGCATTATTTCTGCAATTTCATGTATAGGAGGCTGAATTCCTGTAACATTTGAACATGCAGTTACAGAAGCCATTTTTATTGTTTTATCCGAATATTTTTTAAGTAACTCTTCTAAATGATTTAAATCAACCAAACCCGAATCTGTTGCTTTAATTACCTCAACTTTAGCAATAGTTTCGAGCCACGATGTGTGGTTTGAGTGATGCTCCATATGAGTAATAAATACCACTGGTTTTATATCTTCGGGCAGATTAGTGTATTTTTTTACGTTCTCTCCAACTTTTAATCCAAGTATACGCTGAAACTTATTTACAGCACCCGTCATACCATTTTCGGTAGTAATAAGTACATCGTTTACTCCACAATTAACATGCTTTTTTATAATATCACGAGCTTCATGATAAGCCAAAGTCATAGCCGTACCTGTAACACTTGTTTCGGTATGCGTATTACCCACAAAAGGACCGAAAACATTTTTTATTTTATCTTCAACCTCAGTATACAGCCTTCCACTTGCAGTCCAATCGGCATAAATAATTTTTTTAGTTCCGTAAGGAGATTCAAAATACTGATTTTGCCCAACTACATTTTCTCTATATTCTTGAAAGTATTCTTCTAAATTTACTTCTTTGTTTTTCATAATAAATTTGTTACTCTTTAACCTAAAAAAAGTTTTAAACGCAAATAGTTTATTGTAAAATATTGCAAAAGCAAAGCTAATAATTACTACACAAATAATCAAAGCCCACTACAAACTAACAATACTAAACCTGTACAATGTATTTTATAAAAATCAGGAATGTTTTAACTACAAAAACAATTAATATAAAATAAATCAATAGCACTTTAACACAAATATGTAATAGAATTAAATAAGCACAGATTATTTTTTTACTAAAAATACTGTAATACCAAATTTCATTAAACCATATTTCAGTACAAATGTTACTTTTGCATATTAATATGTAGAAGTAACTACATCAGTTTAAATTATATATTGATGTAATTAATTTCAGTTATTCAATTCAACAAAAAATAATTCATTATGAAAACAGATAAAAGTTACAAAGAGATATTACAGGATATTACAACATTTATTTTTGATGTTGATGGAGTGTTAACAGATGGCTCGGTAACACTTATGCCCGATGGTTCTCAGATTAGAAAAATGAGTACTCGAGATGGTTATGCACTTCAACTTGCTGTAAAAAAAGGCTTTAATGTTATAATTATTTCGGGTGGAAAAGATGAGCGTGTAAAAACTCGTTTAAATGGACTTGGTATTAAAATGGTTTATTTAGGTGTAAGCGATAAAGTTGATAAGTACGAAAACTTACTTATTGAGAACCAAATCACGAAAGATCAGGTTGTTTATATGGGAGACGATATGCCCGATTACGATATTATGCAATTGGTTGGTTTGGCTACTTGCCCAAAAGATGCTTGTTCGGATATTAGAGAAATATCAGATTATATTTCGCCTTTTAATGGTGGCGAAGGTTGTGCCAGAGATATTTTAGAGCAAACCATGAAAATTCAAAAAAAATGGCTTAGTGCTGATGGATCGGAAATTAGATCGATATAAATAATTGTAAAAAACATATACAACCAGCATAAAAACCACATGAAATATTTACAACTAATCAGATGGAAAAATCTGATAATTTTAGCATATATATTATACGTAATTAAGTATGCTTTTATTAATATACTTGATATTCCTAGCGCATTGAATAACTTTCAGTACGCCTTATTTACATTAAGTATTATACTTATTACAGCTTCAGGATACGTTATTAATGATATTGAAGATGTTGCAATTGACAAAATAAATAAACCCGAAAAATTAATTATTAGTAAATACATAAATGATGATTTGGCGTTTAATGTCTACTTCGGAATTAATGCAATAGGTTTAGCACTTGGATTTTATATTTCGTACGCTATTAACAAGGTTAATTTTGCTTTTATATTTGTGTTGGCATCAATTTTACTTTATCAGTATGCTATAAATTTAAAGAAGGTATTTATAGCTAATAATTTTATTATTGCTGTTTTATCGGGGCTATCTATTTTTATGGTTGCATTGTTCGATATTTTTCCGATGTTAGATTCTGATAACGTAATTTTAATTTCTCAAGCATTTAAAATAATTTTAATAGTTAGTGGTTTTGCTTTTATTACCACACTAATAAGAGAAATTATTAAAGATGCCGAAGATGTTGTTGGAGATAAAAAGTTTGGTGTAAAAACACTACCTATTATACTTGGAATTAGCACAACAAAAAATATTGTTTTTGCATTAACTCTTATTCCTATTTCGGCAATACTTTATTTTATATTCAATTTTATTATTGATCAAACAATTCCTTTAACTTACTTATTAATTTTTGTAGTACTGCCATTAATTTACTTTGAATACAAATTGGTTAAAGCCCAAAACAAAAAGGATTTTACTGAACTTAGTACTATTATAAAAGCAGTTATGTTTACCGGAATATCAGTAATTTTAATTTTTACTTTAACATTAAAGCTAAATCATGCCATTTAAAAACATACAAAACAAAAGTATAACTCTTGCTTCGGCATCTCCACGCCGACAACAATTTTTATCGGAACTTGGTTTAAATTTCAATATAGAAATACGTGCTATTAACGAAACATATCCTGATAATTTAAAACGAGAGGAGATTGCATTACATATTTCAGAACAAAAATCTATTGCTTTTAATAACAACTTTTTTAATGCTGATGAAAACCAAATTGTAATAACATCCGATACTATTGTTTGGCTTGAAAACGAGGCTTTAGGAAAACCAAAAAATGAGGAAGAAGCATTTGTAATGCTGAAAAAATTATCGGGTAAAAGTCATGAAGTAATTACTGCTTTTACAGTTAAATCTGAAACTAATTCGATAAGCGATTTTGCAATTACTGAGGTTACTTTTAAACAACTAACCGACGATGAAATTAACTATTACATAACTAATTTTAAACCTTTTGACAAGGCTGGCTCTTACGGAATTCAGGAATGGATTGGTTTAATTGGAATAACTAATATTAACGGATCGTATGCCAATGTTGTTGGTTTACCAACGGCTAATCTTTATAAAATTTTAAGCGATATAAAATAATCCTTGAATTAAAGTCATAAAAAAACACGGTGTATATACCGTGTTTTTTTATGACTTATTTTCAATAAAATATTTTGATTTTTATTTTTACAGAATCAAATTAATTCGATTCAACCAACTTCCAATCTTTATACTTTATAATAAAAACTCCTTTATTGTAATATCCACCGTAAGGCTTTCGAGCATAGTTAAATTTACCCTGTATATGACGCATTGGGTTATTTAACAAACCAACTTCTAAATTACTTGCTCCACTAATAAGTAGCAAAGTATTATAGGTAACATCAAATCCTCGGTACGAATATTTGCTTGGGTAATACGAATTTTTCAACTTAAAATCATCGTCGAATTTTTGAGTTAATGGCTTTTGATAATCTAAAAAGTAATCTTCAGGATACGATAATGATAACGCATTTAAATAATCGCTTCCTATTTGATTTAAAACTTTAGGATTACTCAACAGAAACACTTTTGGCTTTAGGTTTTCCGATTTTTCATCAGTAGCATTTACATCAACTGTTTGATACATTCCTGTAACAACATCAGTTACCAAAACCTCGTTTGTTGATCCTATTACAGCAATATTAATTTTGTTTTTTTCAACCATTAAATTTATTTTTTCTTTCGACACTAAATTATCAGGAGATAAATAAACCTTTACGCTGTTCGAATCTAGCTTCGAAACCAATCTGTCTTCGATAAAATCAACCTGAGAAGCATCTAAAATACCACCAAAAACCATTACGTTAATATTGTTTTTGTTTTCAGATAAAATCTTTTCTAACACACTATTTTTAGTAATAAATGTAGTAGGCATAGCTTGTACTAAATTAAACCTAGTATCTAAATTATGCTTTTTCGATAATGGAGAAACCACCAATACATTATCGTATTTAAGTCTATCGGCAACGTACTCCACATTTTCGGCATATAACGGGCCAATTACTACATCCATATCTGTAAGATCATTTTCATCAAGAATACGCTGTACACTTTTTAAATCTTTTTCAGAATCAAACACTCGTAATCTTATTGACAAACCCGATTTACGTAACGAATCCATTGCCATAAGTGCTCCGTTATAAAAATCGAAACCAATTGACGACATACCGTAAACTCTATTTTTTACATACTCAAAATTTTCTTCGGTACTTTTTTCCAAATCATCTACGTCATCTACAACATCTACTTCTTTAAATAACTTACTTTTATTTTTTTCAACATATAAAGGTAGAATTAACGCAACATCAATAACCTGATTAATTTTAAGTTTATCAATAAACGAGATTTTTTGTCTATCGGTTAATAACTCGTCATCTAACCTATTAGTTAATGTTTCGGTTTTATACTTAATAGTATCGTGTATTAAATTAACAGTATTCTCAACTTTTAGTACCTGACCAATTTCAAGTCCACCTTTTAAAATAGGATTTTGTGCAGTAAGTTCGTCCTTAGTAACTCCGTATCTTTTACTTATACTATAAAGAGTTTCCTTAGGTTTTACATCATGATAAACAAAGTTTTTATTTAAATCGTCAACCTTAACTTCCTTACCCAACTGATTTTTTGGAATATAAATAGTGTCTCCAACATTAAAATGAAGAGCAACATCAGGATTACTACTTAATAATTCTGGCTCTGTAATACCATATCTGTGGCACAAGCTCCAAATAGTTTCTTTCTCATTAACTTTATGAACTATAAACTTTGATACATCAATAGTTGCCACCTCTTTTTCTACAACTTCATTAACCGATTTAACAGGCTCAACAGAAAGTACCATTCCTATTTTTAAACCATCAATTAAGGTTGGGTTATTTTCGTAAAATTGCTTAATTTCAACATTATATTTTTTAGATAAAGAATATAATGTTTCCTTAGGCTGAACAGTATGATAAATTATACCGTTAATATTTTTATCAACTACTTTCGATTCTACAGTAATATCGTAAACATCCGATACAGGTATAACAATTTGCTTTCCTGTTTCTGGCGGATTTTTAATATCAGGATTTATCTTAACTAATTCGTAAGGAGTAATACTATATTTTTTGGCAATAGATCTAAGTGTTTCTCCACTCTTAACTCTGTGTATTTTTTGCTGTTGAGCAAATGATACGGTACTTTGAAATACAAGTAGTATCAGAAATATTATTTTAACAAGTTTCATAATAAAATGGTTGTTTTTTTAGTTAAAAGTGCACACTAATAATTGAGGAACTATTACCTACAAATATATTGCCTTTTTTTAGGTTACAAAAAAAAGACTTTACTAAAATTAACATACTTAATTTAATAATTAATGTATGTTAATTTTAGTAAAGTCTTTATCAAAAATATAAATTAATCTTTATAAATTAATTAGTTACTATTCCCACTCAATAGTTGCTGGTGGCTTAGAGCTAATGTCGTAAACAACTCTGTTTACACCTTTTACTTGATTTATTATTTTGTTTGAAATTTTAGCAAGAAACTCGTATGGTAAATGTACCCAATCGGCAGTCATACCATCAGTTGATTCTACCGCACGTAATGCAACAGCATTTTCGTAAGTACGCTCATCGCCCATTACTCCAACAGTGTTTACGGGTAAGAAAATAGCTCCAGCTTGCCAAACTTTATCGTAAAGTCCGTCTTCTTTAAGTCCGTTAATAAAAACAGCATCAACCTCTTGTAGTAATTTTACTCTTTCTACAGTAATTTCTCCAAGAATACGAATTGCCAAACCAGGACCAGGGAAAGGATGACGACCTAATAACTCGGCATCAATACCTAACGATTTTCCTACTCTACGTACCTCATCTTTAAACAAAGTTCTTAAAGGTTCAACAACTTTAAGCTTCATATAATCAGGAAGCCCTCCTACGTTGTGGTGAGATTTAATTGTTGCCGATGGTCCACCTGTTGCAGAAACCGACTCAATTACATCAGGATAAATTGTACCCTGTGCCAACCAATCAACACCTTTTATTTTATGAGACTCATCATCAAAAACATCAATAAATGTTTTTCCAATAGCCTTTCTTTTCTTTTCTGGATCCGATTGTCCTGCTAAAGCATCGTAAAAACGCTGTTTTGCATTTACGCCAATAATATTAAGTCCCATGTGTTTATATTGATCTAAAACACTTTCGAACTCATTTTTACGTAACAATCCGTTATCAACAAAAATACAAGTTAAATTATCGCCAATAGCTTTTTGTAATAACACAGCAGCCACTGTTGAATCTACCCCACCAGAAAGACCAAGTATTACTTTGTCGTCTCCAATTTTTGCTTTCAAATCAGCTACCGTAGAATCTACAAAATGATCGGGAGTCCAATCTTGTACACAACCTACTATGTTTACCAAATAGTTTTCAAGAAGTTGCTTACCATCTGTTGAGTGGTAAACTTCGGGGTGAAACTGAATAGCGTAAGTATCTTCGCCTTCAATTTTATAAGCTGCCACATCAACATCTGATGTTGAAGCAATAACCTTAAAACTTTCGGGAAGAGTAGTAATTGTATCTCCGTGGCTCATCCAAACCTGAGATCCAACTTCAATACCTTTCATTAATTCTGATGAATTATCAACTTTGGCAAGATTTGCTCTACCGTATTCACGGTGTTTCGATGGTTGAACATCTCCTCCATCATTTTGAGCCAACCATTGCGCGCCGTAACAAACACCTAATAAAGGTGCTACTCCACGAATTTTTGACAAATCGGGTTGTGGTGCCTCAGCATCACGTACCGAAAATGGACTTCCAGAAAGGATTGTAGCTTTATAGCTTTCTATATCTTCCGGTAAATTATTATATGGGTGTATTTCGCAGTAGATATTCAGCTCACGAACCCTGCGAGCTATTAATTGTGTGTACTGCGATCCGAAATCGAGAATTAGAATTTTTTGCATGTGCAAAAGTAAACATTTTCTGAGCAATTAGCAATTAGTAAAATCTGTATTTATTTATTGTTTCTGAGTACATAAAAACTCCGTAAAGCCCAATAAACAAGCAACATACAACAAAACACAACACTCCAACTATTTATATTAAAAATAGCTAAACTAACAATCACGCAAACAATATAGCACTATAACCTTAATCAAACATTACAGTAATTCATCTATATTACATTTGCACATTACAAATAGATACATATATTTGTAATCAACATTACAAACAAATAAACAAAAAATGTTCAACTCGAAGCTTACATCAAACCTTATTATTTCTCGCATCAATACTGTTGTGGGTAATTGGTTTATGGCTTCAATTAATTGTAATTCGTATTATACTTTAAATATGAAGCATAAATCGAAAGTATCTGTTGAATATATTTTTAATTGAAAATAATTAAACTAAAATATACATCAAAGGTGCTTTCGATAAATCGGAAGCACCTTTTTTTTGCATCAAAAATAAACCTACAAAAAATACAATTATGATTACGCCACAATCAACAAACTTTATAGTAAGCAAAAAGGATACTAACAAAACAGGAGGAATTTTTACACATATACTACTTGCCAAAATGGAAAATGCTGCTGAGTTTCCTCTAAAGCAATTTCAGAAAATTAATAATGTTACAACCGAAAGATCAACCGACGTGTATAAAGTTGATTTTATTAGTAACGCTACTTTTGGAGATGAGCTACTTGTAAACACAAAGTTTTCGACTTTAAATACAAGCACATCTATTGTTGAAATAATTGTAAACAAAAAAGAAAAATCGGGAAATGATGATATTATATGTAAAGCAATATTTTCTTACAAAACAAATAAAACACAAACAATCACTGCCTAAATAGCAAACTATCAGTTGATTACATTATATAATTCTTCACATTAATCGGAATTATCACTACCTTTATATATTATATAGTTATAATCAGGTTAAAAAAGATTATTATGTCATATTCAAAAATATTAGTAGCAGTAGAAGAGCTACCGTTAGCAGAAAAAGTTTTTGAAAGAGCTATTGAACTTTCTAAAATATTTAATGCCGAAATAGGAATTATTCACGTAATTAATATACCTACTTCAATAGGTACAATGGATGCTGCAATCCTCCCTCAAGAAGCATTAGATTTTAGCAAAAAAACAGGAGAAAATCTTTTAAAAACTTTAATAGATAAATATGCTGGAGACAAAAAAATAGAACAATTTATGCCCGTAGGTTCTCCGGTTTCTGAAGTTGCAAGTACAGTAAAAGAATTTGGAAACGATTTATTAATAGTAGGTACTCATGCACGTTCAGGATTTTCGAAATTCTTTTTAGGAAGTATTGAAGAACAATTAGTATCGAATGTTGAATGCGAGGTATTAGTAATAAAATAAACACAGATTAGTTTAAACTTATGCCTACAAATAATTTTGTAAAGTAATTTAACATGCAAATTAAAAAAACAAAAAGTTCTTGAAGGTTGATTATAACCATCAAGAACTTTTTTTGGTTATTATATTAAGCTGATATTATCCTTTTTAAACTTTACGTAAACCAAGCAAATATCTAATTACTTCTGCCGAAGCATAAAGTCCAAAAAGTGCAGGCATATACGACACCGTACCATACGATGATCTTTTATACTCATCGTTATCAGTTAGCATTAAACTTTCTTTACTCAACGCTTCCGACGAAAACACAACTTTAACTCCTTTATCTATATTTTGTGCTTTAAGTTTTTTTCTGATATTTTTAGAAAGCATATCATGATACGTTTTAGAAATATCGGTTACTTTAACTTTCGATGGATCGGTTTTTCCTCCGGCTCCCATTGCCGAAATAACTTTAATTCTTTTACGTTTTGCAGCAATTAACAAACTAAGTTTTGGAGCAATACTATCAATACAATCCATAACATAATCGTAATTTCCATCAACAATTTCAGTTGCACGCTCCGGATTAATAAACTCTTTTAAGGTAGTAATATTTAAGTCAGGATTAATATCTAACAACCTATCTGCCATAACCTGAATTTTAGATTTTCCAACGGTAGATACAAGTGCCGGAAGCTGACGGTTTCTGTTTGTATTATCAACATCATCACCATCAACAATAGTTAAATTACCTACACCTGAACGTACCAAAAATTCGGCAGCATACGACCCCACTCCTCCAATACCTACAATTAAAACATTAGTATTTTTTAGCTTTTCAATTCCCTCTTTCCCAATCAACAAACTCGTTCTATCAAGCCAATTATCCATCATATCTACTAAATACTCTTTTAAAATTATTATAGATTATATGTTGAAGTTCATCAACACTAACTCTTTTTATTTCGGCAACTTTTTTATAAATATCAACAATTGACACATCACTTTCATCTGTTTCTAAAAACAACTTATTGTTTGGCACCTCTATCAACGATTTTTCAACATGAGGTAAATTATTTAATATTGACACACCAAACGAAATATAAAAACCTGATTTTATAAGCTGTTGCACTAACTCGTATTTTTTATTAAAACCATGAATAATCCATGGTTGAATATATTTTGTTTTTCCCTTTTTTAAATTCCTCAGCTTAATAATTTCGGAATACGATTTTACTATATGCAAAATTACAGGCAGTTTTAATTGCTCTGAAATTTCAAGCTGAATTTGCAATATTTTAGTTTGAACAGAAATTGGAGTATCAATATTTTTATCTAAACCAATTTCTCCAATAGCTAAAGTATTTTTATTAAACGTTATTTTAGTTAAATTATTTTGCAAATTATTAAGTAAATAAATATCCGTTTCATCAATATTCCAAGGATGTAATCCTACCGAAAACAACTCTTCTGAGTTTTTAAAGTTATCCAACATTTTGTTGTAAATAACAATATCAGCCGAGCCATTAAATTTATGAGAATGAATATTTATAAACATATTAAGTAAACCTTTATCTTAAAATTTCGAGGCGGGCAAATTTTAAAAGCACCTTTTTAATTCCTCCTTTTTCGAAATTTACTGTAGCTTTTTCATTTTGTCCAACACCTTCAACCAACAAAACTTCTCCGGTTCCAAATCTTTCGTGTTTAACAAAATTCCCTTTCGATAATTTTCCGGATACCGATTCGGCATTTACACTTGGCGATGCTGATACAGAACTAACAGGTTTAAGTCGTCTATTTGTACGAACTTCTGGTTTTGGTGGTGTTCCCGATTTTGGCTTTGCCGTTCTTAAATCTCCTCCTCCAAACAAGCTACCCGTAACATTTCCTCCATCTCCAATAGATCTCGACATACGTCCTCTTGGAGTTACATATTCTAAATAATCCTCTCCAACTTCTTCTATAAATCTACTTGGTTCGGCATCCGATATTTTACCCCAACGATATCTCGATTGTGTGTATGATAAAGTTGCTTGTTTTTCGGCACGAGTTACTGCCACATAAAACAATCGGCGTTCTTCTTCTAATTCGGCACGAGTATTTACGCTCATTCCTGAAGGAAATAAATCTTCCTCCATACCTACTATATTTACATACGGAAACTCTAATCCTTTCGACATGTGAATTGTCATCATCGAAACTCTGTTATTGTCGTTAGGATCGTCCTTATCGGCATCGGTAAGCAAAGCTACATCTTGCAAAAATGCAGATAAAGATATGTCTCCATCGGCTTGCTCTTTATTATCTTCAACAAAACGTTTAACACCATTTATAACTTCCTGCATGTTATCATATCGGGCAACTCCTTCGGGCGATGTATCCTTTTGCAATTCTTTTATTAAACCCGATGATTTTACAATATTATCGGCAACCACAAAAGCATCGCTACTATTAACCTGCACACCAAACGCCTTTATCATATTAACAAAATCGTTTAATTTACGTACAGTACCAGCATTTATACCCAAATTAAGTTTGGCAACATTTTCAATTACCCTAAACATTGGCTGTTTATATTCTCCGGCAGCAATGGCAAGTTTATCCATTGTTGTTTGCCCAATTCCACGCATCGGAAAATTAATTATTCTACGCAATGCCTCCTCGTCTTTCGGGTTAATTACCAACCTAAAATAACTAAGTAAATCTTTAACTTCTTTACGCTGATAAAACGATAATCCTCCATAAATACGATACGGAATTTCTCGTCTACGCATAGCATCTTCTAAAGCTCTACTTTGCATATTTGTACGATATAAAATGGCAAAATCACTCCAGTCTAATTCATTATCAACCGCTTTTTCGTAAATATTATTGGCAACATAGCGTGCCTCTTCATTATCGGTAATAGTACGTACAACATTAATTTTTTCTCCCGATGAATTAGCAGTCCAAACATCTTTTTCTAACTGTTCTCGGTTATTTGCAATTACATTATTTGCTGCCTGAACTATATTATTGGTTGATCGATAATTTTGCTCTAACCTGAAGGTTTTCATATACGGATAATCCTTCTGGAAATTCATTATATTTTTAACATTGGCACCTCTAAAAGCATATATACTCTGGGCATCATCTCCCACAACACATAAATTTTTAAACATATCGGCCAAAGCTTTTACTATTAAATACTGAGAGTGATTTGTATCCTGATACTCATCAACCATTATGTATTGAAACCTTTCTTGATACTTTACCAACACATCCGGAAAACGAGTTAACAACTCATTTGTGCGCAACAATAAATCATCAAAATCCATTGCTCCTGCCTTAAAACATCTTTCAACATATTCTTTATAAATATCAACAATACGAGGACGCATTGCAGCCGTATCAGCCTCTAAAAGTTCGGCATGATGATGGTATGATTTTACTGTTATAAGAGAGTTTTTTAAAGATGATATTCGGCTAAATACTTGCTTCGATTTATACACATCTTTATCAAGCATCATTTCCTTAATAATATTACGTATTAATCTTTCCGAATCTTGAGCATCGTAAATTGTAAAGTTGGCAGGATAACCTAATTTATCACTTTCGAAACGTAATATTTTAGCAAAAACCGAATGAAAAGTTCCCATCCATAAATTTTTCGCCTCCGATCGTCCTACTTGTGCTGCAATACGCTGCTTCATTTCTTTGGCAGCCTTATTGGTAAAAGTAAGCGATAATATACGGAATGGATCAACTCCATGATTTAAAAGGTGTACAATTCGGTAAGTTAAAACCCTAGTTTTACCCGATCCAGCACCAGCAATTACAAGCATCGGACCTTCCAGATTTTCTACTGCCGCACGTTGGGCATCGTTTAAGCTATCTAAATATTCGTACATACAAGAAGTTTATTTGGTATTATTGCAAAATTACTACATTTGCACACAGAAAACACAAAACACACACCAAATTATGTTAAACCTATTCGAAATATTAAAATACATTCTACCTTCTTTAATTGTAGGGGGTGTATCAATTTACTTTATGAAATCGTTTTTTAAAAACGAAAAAGCACAAAGATTTCATCAACTAAAAATGAACTCGGTAAACGAATCGTTACCTATTAGAATGCAAGCTTACGAAAGAATTGCTTTGCTATTAGATAGGGTTTCGTTAACAAGTTTAACTCGTAGAATTCAACCAACAAACGATAATATTGAGTTACATAAAAATGTACTTATTCAAAGTATAAACGATGAATTTGACCATAATATTACTCAGCAAATTTATATTACACCCGAAACGTGGAATATGATATTACTTGCAAAAAAGGCGACTATTATTGCTATAAATTACTCGTATCAGAAAATTATTACCGAAAAGCAAAATATTTACGATTATCAATTATTGCTAATTAAAGGTGGAGAAGATGACGAAAATCCAATGAAATTAGCTCTATTGAAACTTAAAACCGAAATTGCTTTAGAGTTTTAAATAATTGCTATTTAATAGTTGAATCTAAGGTTCAGTCTAAGATTGAAAAAAATCATACATTATAAAAAGAGGAATCAATTATAAATTTATAATTGATTCCTCTTTTTTATTTAAATATTAGATTCACAACACTCCGTTAAATTATCAATATGCAGTTATTAATTTAACACACTAAAAATTAATAATATAAAACATTAAATTATTGTAGTGCTTTTTTTATACTTGAATTAATTGATTTGCAATATGTTACGTCAAAAAGAAAACAGACTATTAAAAAACCAACAATAATATTTGTTTAATAAATGGCAATATGTTGCATATAGTAAATTTGGTGCATTTACCCTAAATACACAACTACAAATTAGGATATACCATACAAATCTAATACATTAGATGTACTGTAAATCAATATATTAGCTTTAGAAAATCAATAATAAGAATAGATTATTTCAGTAACCCAAAATCATCCCCTGTGAAAATACTAAAACTAGCCATACTACTATTACTTCTGTTTTCTTTTGACTTACATGCTCAAAGTTCTAAAAAAAAGCAGCTCGAAAAACAACAAAACAGACTTGAAAATGATATTAAGTTTGTAAATAAGTTAATTCTTGAAAACAATAAAGCATCTAAAGCTTCTACAGTACAGGTTACTAATATTAATGAAAAAATAAAACTACGACGTAGTATTATACAAAATATTAATCATGAAATTAATCGTATAAATACTACTATTTCTAAAAAACAATTAGTACTTACTAATTTAGAAAAGGAACTAGAGGATTTAAAAACTGAATATTCTAAAATTATTATACAGTCATATAAATCAAGAAACAGAAACAATTCACTAACATATTTATTGTCGGCCGAAAACTTTAATCAGGCTAGGAAAAGGTTAAAGTATATTAACGATTATTCTAAATATCGTAAAACTCAAGGCGAAAAAATACGTTTGAATAAGTCTGAAATTTTAATAGTTATTAACAACCTAAATGCCGAAAAAGAAGTTAAAGACAAGCTAGTTAGTAGCAAGCAAAAAGAAAGAGAAAAACTTGTAACCGAAAAGAAGGAACGAGAAGTTGTACTAAAAAAACTTAAACTAAATAAAGAGGAGTTACTTGCTGAAGTAAAATTAAAACAACAAAAAACAGTATATCTTCAAAATGAAATCCAAAAAATAATTTTAGCTGAAATAAGAAAAGCAGAATTAGCAAAAAAAGAAAGAGAAAGATTAAAACGAATTGCCGATGCCAACAACCCTACAAAAGGTAATGACGATAATAGCATTTACGAAACCATTACCGAATCGAAAAAACTTGCAGTTAAATTTGAACTAAACAAGCATAAATTACCGTGGCCAGTAAAAAAAGGACTTGTTGCAAGTAATTATGGCAAGCACAGGCATCCTAAATATAAAGATATTGTAATTGTAAATCATGGTATTGATATTGCTACTTTGCCAGGTTCTTCTGCACGTTCAATTTTTAAAGGAATTGTAAGTTCTGTAATAATATCGAATAACGGAGGTAGTAATACTGTAATTATTAAACATGGCGATTATTATTCGGTATATTCTAACTTAAATAAAATATACGTTAGTAAAGGCGATAAAGTTGATATTAAACAAAATATTGGGTTAATATCAACATCGTTAGGTAGCACCATTGTTAAGTTTCAGTTATGGCACAATAAAAAAATTCAAAATCCAGCGTTGTGGTTATATAACATGTAGTAAATAATTTTT
>JAGLDK010000028.1 GCA_023145615.1 Ichthyobacteriaceae bacterium
TTTTTTTTACAAAAAAACAAAGCACCCTGAAAAAATTTCCAGGGTGCTTTTATTTTGTTTGCTGTGTAATTACTTAACTTGTGCAGACATTCTTTTTTGAATTACATAATATGCTAAAACTATTGCTACAACCATCATAAATGGAATTAATCCATCAATTGGTGCCTCTCCTCCTACCGGAAGATTTTCTCCTCCTGGGTCGGGCGGAAGACTTGGTTGTGCTAATAAATTACTTACATCAGTAAATGCAGTAAATAGGAAAATTATAATAAGGGAAAGCTTTTTCGATTTAAGTATTTTCCAAGTTTTCATTGCTGTTTTGGTTTTAATTTATTATAATTTTTTTCTTTATCTCTCCATTGGCATGCTTTAAAATTACTATATAAACTCCTTTATCTAATTGTGTTTGTATCTCAGTATAATCACTTAAACTCTGGTATTCATTACTAATTCTTAAACTTCCCATAATGTCGTAAACGTTAATTGTTACATCATTAAAGTTTGCATTGTTTACAACTATCATATCGTTTAAAGTTGATATGCTAACATTGTTTGTATTTTCGTTTTCGTTCGATAATAAATTATCCGCAAAGTGAAGTACAAAACGCTCATCATCATCATTTTTAGAATAATCAAATGTGTAAGACTCTTCGGTTAGGTTAACAAAATCTCCTGTATTTTTATCCTCTAAAATTAAATTATCAAACCCTTCAACATTATCAACCGACAATACAACTTGCTCAGCATCAACCGCACAACTAAATCCTACGGTAGCACTTTCGGTTGTTGGTTCTTTCGATATTGCAGCTTGCTCATCGTTAACAGTAAAAAACACGTTTGGAGCATCACTCCATGCTAATATTTTAAACGCATCCTCACTTCCTACAAAACCAAACGAAGCCGAATTATCCTTAACATAATATGCCTTATCCTCAACACCTTTTACAGTAGCTTTAAGTATGAACATATTTTTAGCTGGCTCTGTTTCTTTTTTATGAAAAGTATCTTTGTTATCGTGTACTTGCTGATCTACACTAAAGAAAACATCTTTTTGTTGAGTGGCATGAACATAAATACCTTGCCCCATTGGTAGGTTTTTATATTCATCACCTCCATCAGGCGTAGGATAAACTCCCCATTGTCCATCATCAATAATAAAGTATATTGAATTATCAATACGAGTATTATTTAAAGCTAAAAACTTATTTAAATCAATAGGTGATGTAAACGGATTACCTAATAAATTCCAACCATCAGTAATAGTTGTAACAGGTTGTTTTACAAACAATGTATTTGGAATTCCATTATATAAAACAGGATTTACAGATGCACGGTTGGCATCATCTCTGTTTCCTGTGTCGTAAACTGTCATTTTTGCAGCATATCCTTGCCCTACTCCCATTGGAATATCAACCGGAACAAGCTCTGAATACGCGTTATTTTGCTCCTCGAAAGAATGTAAATAATGCATGTAAAATACATTTGATGTTGCATTTTTAATAGGCGACGAAACCAAATGCCATCTGTAATCTTTATTATCTTCGGCACTTGCAGTAAACTCAATATATCTTTGTATTTCGAAATCGTGACCGCCAATTACATGACGAGATAATAAAGATCCTGTACCCTCTTCTCCCGATTCTATTTTAAAAGTTCCTTCATTCAAGAAAATTTTATCGGTACGTGTTAACTCCATTCTACCTTTTTGAGTAACAACAATACCTCCTTTATTTTCTAAATACCCAACATTGGCAAACTTGTCAAAATCAACAGCAAAATTAGCACCTGCATAAACTTTCATAAATCCAGCTGTAAGTCCTCCCATAGTAACATTACTTGTAAAATGAGCTCCTAAATTTGTTGAAGTATTTTTAACATAAACTCTACAATAACTCAACTCTTCGTTGGTACCTCTAAACTGAGGATCATCGGTTCTAGTAGTTTTTACAGCTACAACATTATTATTTGTATTATTAGGTGTTATATTTCTATTATTAACTTCTTTCCAATTTGTTTCAGTAAGATAATTATCATCAACTCCATTACCTTTCCATTCGGCAACTCCCGAACAATTTACATCTCCTACGTTAGTACCATCTATTCCTCCGTTGTAACTTCCGTCAAAATTATTACAAGACGAATCGTCAACTCTAGGTGCTCCTCCTTCATCAGGATTATCATCATCAAACGTATAGTATAAAATTAAATCATCGCAGTACGACAATGTAGAAACTTCGGTAGATGTACCTACTAGTTTTACATTACCTCCACTACCTTCTTCAATTTCGTAATTCATCATTGCTGATAATTCAGAACCATTAAGTGCTTTGTTCCAAACTCTAATCTCATCAATTCTTATTCTCGAATTAGTTTCATCTCCTTGCCATATAAAGTCTCCACCTCCAACTTTAAATCCCGACAAATCGTCGATAGTAACAACTCCACCTGCTTCTCCATCTCCTGATGCTCTTTCGTAATCAATTGGATTACCAATACCTACATTATTTTCAGAATGGAATACTCCATCTACATAATTTTTAAGAGAAGTTCCATCGTAAGTAAATGCCATGTGGTGCCAAGTAACTCCATCAAAATATCCATCATTGGTATGTATTGCATTACTCCACTCTCCTGGTGCTTCTAATCCACCTACTCCCATACGTAATCCAAAACCAGTATCTGGTGCATTATTACCTGTTCCATCGGTATTTTCATTATTAAAAGTCAACATGTAACCTTTTCCATTTCTACGGTTCCTTATTAACTCTTCGTAACTATTCAAGTCCTCTCGGCTTGCTTTTATCCAAAACTCAATGGTGATAAAATCAGGTCGTAGTTTTAAATCTTGACCTGCATCAACAATATCATCATCGCCATCGAAATACAGGTTATTCCCGATAGGCTGAGCCATCCCTAGTAAGGGGAGTACAAGCAGCAGAAACAGAGTAACTTTTTTCATTATAAAATTTTTTAACATTAGTAATTACACAAGCACAACACTATACAATTGATTGATTATCAAATGAATATAACGTACCATACATATATAAATGTACTCCTACTACTACAAAAAATGATAAAAACACGATAACAGTGTATTTTTATCGTTCAAGTGATATATATCACTGATTATCGGACAGTTAACTACATATAAATACGTTTTTCTTACACAAACAAGGTTTATTACTATACTATTTTTGTCTCTACGATTATCACCACTCTATATTCAAAAATTTACAATTACTACATATTTCAAGAACAACTATAAAACCACTTATAAAATATAATAGTCCGTTATTTTTTGCCATAACACGCTGTACATAAGTAAAATAACACCTAAAAACCTACAACTATTTAATACTTTATATTGCTGAATTTTAAAGCATTAAATTGATAATTGCACATTGTTATTTTAAAACTTAACGGAGTATTGAAATAAAGAGAAGCAGGAATAGAAAATAATAAATAGTATATAACGTCTATTTTATAGACTATTAATAGTACCTTAAATTGTTTATAAGTAATGGTTAATTTTTAATGGTTAATTACCTAGCACCTATAAATGCTCGTTAATTTAAATACACAAATAATTGTATTGTATAATAACACTTACACATTGCCATTAAAACTTAAAACACCAAAAATTATAGAATATTATTGAATGTTATAATACGTTACGTTCAGCAAAAATTATTTAAAAAACAATACTATGTCGTGGATTAAAATCGTTATTTCTGTTTTTATACTATTAGTTATACTTTATTACATGGGTCCGAAACCAAGCAAACCTGTGTATGATGAGACGTTTACAACAACTACTTCGAACTTAATAAAACTAACCGACTCAATTACTCAATCGGAGAATGCTATTAAAAATATAAAGCCTAATAATAATGCTGAAATAGTTTTTTTTAACAATGCTTTAAAAAACAAAACCAAATGGTCGGTAGTTTATTTACATGGTTTTTCGGCTAGTAGTTCCGAAGCCGACCCTATACATAAATGGTTTGCTAAAAAATATGGCATGAATTTATACTTGGCTCGTTTAAGTAATCATGGATTAAAATCGGAAGAGGCTTTGCTTAATTTAACTTCTGATGAATTATGGCAAACCGCAAAAGAAGCCTTAGCTGTTGGAGAGCAACTTGGAGAAAACGTAATTTTAATGAGCACATCAACAGGTGGATCGTTGGCTTTAAAATTGGCTGCGGTTTATCCCGAAAAAGTATCGGCATTAATTAATTTTTCTCCAAATATAAGAATAAATAGTCCTGCTGCATTTTTATTAAACAAACCTTGGGGACTGCAAATTCTGAAATTTGCAAAAGGTGGCAACTATAATATTACAGGTACCGAAGATGAAGAATCGGCAAAATATTGGAACAATAAATACCGTATTGAAGCAATTGTTAATCTTCAGCAATTAGTTGAAACCACCATGACAAAGAAAACATTTAATGATGTAACCTGCCCATCGTTAACAATAGCGTATTATAAGGATGAAGAAAATCAGGATAAAACAGTAAAAGTTTCGGCACAAGAATGGATGAATAATTCAATTTCTACACCCGATAAAGAAAAACGTTTTGTTAAATTAGCCAAAGTTGGAGCTCACCCTTTGGCATCGAAAATATATTCTAAAGATTTAAATTCGGTTAGAATAACAATTGATTATTTCATTAAAGACATTTTAAACATTGAATAGTTTACATTTTTTATATCCTAATAATTTATGGGGGTTGCTGTTAATTGCAATCCCTATAATTATACATTTATATAGTTTTAAGCATGCTACAAAAATTTACTTCTCGAATGTTGCAATTTTAAAAGAAATAAAATCAAAAAAGAAAAACATTTCTCAATTAAAGAAATTACTGATTTTACTTACCCGAATATTACTTATTGCTTTTATAGTAATTGCCACAGCAATGCCATATTTAGGAAATTCAATAATGTACACTAAAAAAGGTTCGGTATATTTTTGCATCGACAACTCATATTCGATGCAGGCAATTTATAACAACAATACTTTATTAGAAAAATCGAAACAAGACATAAAGTTACTCTACAATAATGTTAAAGAGTACTCGTCGGTTTACACGGTAATTAACAACAAAATAAACCGTATTGAAACCAATGGTGAGCTAAATTTACTACTTAGCAACATAACATATTCGGCTAACAATTTTAATATTGATAAACTTGTTTCAAAAATTAATTCTCATGCTAAGAACAATAAGTTCTTGAATAAAAAAATATTTGCCTTTTCTGATTTCAAACTTACTAACAAAACAAGCTCTAAAACCAAAATTGATTACGTAAAATATCAGGTTAACAACTCCGAAAACGTATCGATTGATACTGCTTGGATTGATAAAATAATGCCCGATTTAAATCAGTTTAAACTAAAATACCGTTTGGTAAATTACGGAATCAATAACAATAGTTTTCACGAAAATATTATTTACAATAATCAAAGTCAGCAATCGGTAACCCGAAATTTAAAAGGAAATAGTGATAGTGTATTTTCAATAATTTTAAAATTGAACACATTAAAATCAATGTCGGGAGAAATTACTATTGAAGATAACAATATTGCATTCGACAACCATTTATACATTTCAACATCGTTAAACAAAAAAATAAAAGTATTAAATACAAGTAGTAATAACCAAATGCTAAAGTTGATTTTAGACGATGCGTATGTTAGTATTGATAATATAAATAAGAACATAATAAGTTTACAAAAAGCCGAAGATTACAGTTTTATTATTTACGAAGTTGTGGGTAAAACATCAAATACTGATATAAAATTGCTTTCCGATTTTATTAAAGCAAAAAAAGGTGTTATGATTTATCCTAGTAAAAACCTTAGCGTAACAAATTACAACTACCTACTTAACAAGCTTAAACTAGGTAATGCAGTTGAATTTGTAAATAAAAAAAGTTTAATATCGTCAATTAACTCATCTAATATTTTTTATGATAATGTGTTTAAAAAAGAACCCAATAATATAACCCCAATTAAAATTGATAGTTACTTTAAATTGAAATTAACCGATTTTAGTAGCTTACTAAATTTAAACAATGGCAATTGGTTTTTGAAACACAAAAAAGGAGTTTATGTATTTGCCGGAAACATAAGTTCAGAAGAAAATAACAAAAATAATACTAATGAAAACACGGATAAAAACACTATAAATGGATTTTTAGCTTCAGATATTTCAATACCTATTATATATAAAGCGGTGGTTGAAAATAGTTCTATTACAAGTTTATACATTATAGATAAAGTAGATTTATTCAACCAAAATTTGACTTTAAAAAAGGATAATAAAACAGTTGATTATGCTAATGAATTAGCAGGAAATTATAAAATATATAAAAATGATGATTTCGTAAAAAACATAAGCATCAACATAAACCGAGATGAACTAAAACATAAAGCGTTAGAAATTGTAAAAACTATAACTTACGATGATGTAAAAAATGAAAACAAAGTAATAAATCTTTGGCGGTGGTGTATTACATTTGCATTATTGTTTGTGTTTATTGAGGTTTTTATTTTAAAGCTGATGAAAGGTTAGTTTTATGATTTTACAACAACATTATTAAAACCAAAATTCAACTAAATAAGCAACACAACATATAATATTAGTTGACTATTATTAAATAAAAAATATAAATATTAAACGGTTATGAAGTTTTTAATTAAAAACGCTACCATCGTAGATTCGAGCAGTAATTTCAATAATAACAAATGCGATATACTAATTGATAACGGTGAAATAGTTGAAGTTTCTGAAAATATTTTGGTAGAAGGAGATGTTGAAGTAATTGAAAAAGAAAATCTTCATGTTTCTCCGGGTTGGTTTGATGCTACCGTAAGTTTTGGAGAACCTGGTTTTGAAGAAAACGAAACTATTGAAACAGGTTTAAATGCATCGGCTAAAGGTGGTTTTACTGCGGTTGGAGTTTTGCCAAATACAAACCCTACTATTGATAATAAAGCAACTGTTGAGTATTTAAAAAATCAGAGTGTTTTTTATCCGGTAAACATTTACCCTATTGGGGCAATGAGTAAAAAACGAGAAGGAAAAGAAATATCCGAAACTTTTGATATGTTAAATTCAGGGGCTATTGCTTTTGGAGATGATAAACCTATTGAAAACGAAAGATTATTCGAGGTTTCGTTACTGTATAACCGAACTTTAAAAGTGCCTGTTTTATCGAAACCTGATACTGAGGCTATTTCTCATGGCGGACAAATGAACGAAGGAGAAAGTAGTATGAATTTAGGTTTAAGAGGTATCCCTAATTTTGCTGAAGAACTACGTGTTAGCAGAGATATTTTTATTACTGAATACACCGAAGGAATTGTGCATTTTCAGAATATATCTACAAAAAAATCGGTTTCGTTAATAAAAGAAGCTAAAAACAACAAACTAAATGTAACTGCACAAGTTGCTGCACATAACTTGTTATTAAACGATTCGGCTTTAGAAACTTTCGATACTCGTTATAAAGTAATGCCTCCGTTACGTACCAACACTGATATTGAAGCTTTAATAAACGGAATAAAAGATGGTGTAATTGATATGGTAAGTTCCGATCATAGACCAAAAGATATTGAGCGCAAGTTTAAAGAATTCGATCATGCATCTTTCGGAACTATTGGTTTAGAATCGTGTTTTGCCACAATTAATAAAGCGTTAAATAACAAAGTAAAACTTGATAAAATTATTGATTTAATTTGTCATAATTCTCGTAAACGCTTCGGATTAAAAATACCAACAATAAAAACTGGTGTAAGAGCCGAGTTAACTTTATTTAATCCTGATAAAGAATTTGTATTCAATGAAAGTTGCATAAAATCTAAATCGAAAAACTCCGCACTTTTAGGAGCAGAATTAAAAGGTGAGGTTTATGGAATTTTTGCAAAATCGAAAATAATTCTTAACTAATGATTAATTATTCTACAAACTAATATTAACAACATTATTACTGTTTAACTCAAAAAAAAAATCCTTTGTAGTAATTTACTACAAAGGATTTTTTTTTAATAAACACTATACCTATTAACAATTAAAAATCAACCATTATAAACTACTTATTTAAATCTTTTTTTGTTTACCGATTTATCGTTAGTTATCATTTGTGTAAGTGTTAATTTTGCTTTTTTTCCATTAAAAACTGTTTCAATCTTATAAGGAAACACTACTCCTTCAAAGGTTTTAAAATCGGAGTAATTATAATACTGAACTACATCGCCATCCTTTTTATCAAGTTCTTCTTTTCTAATAAGCATACCATCCGACACTCTTAAATAAAGACGCTGATAGGTTTTAAACTTTGTTCTAACATCAACCTTATAGCAAAACTCTCCTTTAATAGGAATTAAACTTACAAGCTTCATTTTAAACCTATCTTTTAAATAATACGATTCAGGAAATATACTTTTGGTTGTAGAAAATTCAGCAATTTCTTTTTTATTAAAATCCCTTCTGTATCCTCCTGTTTCAACATAACCATAACTTTCGTTAAAAACCGATTTCAATATAATTTCATTATCATTTAAAAAAGTATTTAAGCGTTTGTGCGGAAGCATTAATTTACTTTTTAATTTAATTGTATTGTTTCCAATTTCAATTTTCCACCACTGTACTAATTTTTTTATTTTACGTATGTTAGTTCTACCACCCAAAGCATTAGTATATTTATTCATAACTCTGCTAACAGTCATCTTTTTAGGTATTGCTCTATCAAGTGCAGGCTGATAGGTTTTATCTCCGTTTTCATCAAAATAATCAATATCAAAACCAAGTTTTTCAATTAACGGCAAAGCAATTTCAGGCTTACCACTAATTACTATTCTCATTTTATCGGTTTTAATACTTTTTTTAATTTCATTACTAAAAACTTCATAGTTGGTATTATTCATCATTTCCATAATATTAGGAACAAAATAATTATCTAATCCCGTAATATAATGTTTCAATAATAAGTCCGATATTTTTTCAGGGTCGGTTAAAAAGCTATTATAGGTTTTAACAATACTTTTTTTAATAACATTGACCTTTTTTAAATTTGGTTTCTCGGTAATTCCATTATTTAAAACACTTATTGTTTCAGATAAAACCACATCAATATTATTTGGATTTGTATTATATTTTATATGAAAATACTTGTGATCTTTACTAATATTATTCTCGAAATTCCAAATAGCATTATTCTTAATTAAACCTTCCGATAACAAACCATAATCGTTATTAAATAACATTTCCTTTCCAATATGGTAGTGCGCCCAATTTTTATAATATATCTCAGTTGGAATTACATTTCCAATAAACACCGAAATTTCATCGGAACTATAATTCTCAATAAAATCAACTTTAGTATTTTGTAAATTATATGGAGTTAAATAATATTTATGACCACCATACTTACGCTTATACTTACTTATGTATTTTTTAGTGTAGCTCTTTAAAGCATTAAGTTCAACATCGCCATAAACAACTAAATGAGCCTGATTAGGGTTGTATATTTTTCTATAAAACCTGTATAAATCGTCAATAGTAAGTTCATTAATTACATCGGCATTATAAAACTCTCCATTAGGATTTGAATCTCCAAACGTAAGTTTACGAGATACTTTTTCGGAAATAAAATTATTTGTTTTTGAAACACTAATTATACTATCTCGAATTTTATTTTTGGCTACAATAAAAACTTTTTCATCAACCTTAAAGTTAAAAGCCAAATCGGTTAGCATTTTTAGGTTTGATAATTTATACCTTCTTAACCCATCAACAAATAACGTTCCATCTTCTACATTTAGGTTTGATAAACTAGTACTTAAATGTGCTTTTATTTTTGATTTACTATAATACTTACTTTGCTTACCCCACAACTCTTTAAATACAAGTTCAATTCCTTTTTTATCTTTTAACAAAGGCAATGCCGAATCGAAATAATATTTATACGAAACAAACGGAAGCTTGCTATTGTTAACAAGTATTACACGTAAACCATTACTTAAAATATAAGTTTCAGCATCTTTAAAAATAGAATGTTTATGTGCTATTGTATCGGGTTTACTATTAGTTAATTCTTTTCTGAAAAATATATTATACCATTTTTCTATAATTGGCTTAACCTTCTTTTTTTTAACCCTAACTACAATACTATCCTTTTTTGGCACAAAAACAGAATCTGCAATTATAACTTTAGTACTATCAATTATTAATTGTGTATTTAAACTATCAGCATAAAATTTATTGCCAATTATGG
>JAGLDK010000029.1 GCA_023145615.1 Ichthyobacteriaceae bacterium
ACCAATTATAGAATCGGGTTTAACAGATACAGTTACGGAGTCTTTTACTGAATTTATTTTTGCAGAAATAACATTAGTGCTATCTGCTATGTTTTGTAAAACAGAACTGTTGTTATGTATAATATTAACTGCTGAAGAATCTGTTTTAACAGTGATAATACTATCAGTAATTACTTGGGCAATAATATTATTTGCAAAAAATAATGTAACCAATACCAGGGTTAATGTGCGCATTTATTGTAAGGTTTTGTTCGAGTACAAATTTCGTTAATAAGATGAGAAATCAAAGATTAGTACAGTTATTTTTTAATCTATTTTTAGAGTGTAAAGTTGTTGAAATATCAATTTAAAAGTCCAAAAACTCAACTTGTAAAATTGTTTATCTCTGAGATACATGATGTTATAAAATATTTATTAAATTTATATTGATTCTTAATAAAAGATAAATTTATCTTCTATATTTGCAACAAATAATAAAAGACAAATTTATCTTAAATATAAAAATTTCAAGAAATATGGAAAATATGTTTTGCTCACAGTGTCAGGAAGCTGCTAAAGGTACAGGTTGTACTATTGTTGGAGTATGTGGTAAAGATGCTGATTTATCGGCTTTACAAGACTTACTAGTTTACGTTACTAAAGGTATTGCTATATACCGTACTGCGTTAATAACTAAAGAAAACGAATGTAAAAAATCGGCAGATTTTATCATTGAGTCTTTATTTATGACTATTACAAACGCTAATTTCGATGATGCTTCTTTTGTAAAAGCTATTACCGAAGGTGTTGAAATGCGTAATAAGATGAAGGCCAAAGCTCTTGAGCTTGGTATAGAGAACGAACTATTTAACCACGATGCTGCTACTTGGGAACTTGATAACGTAAATACTCTTTTAGAAAAAGCGTCAACAATTGGTGTACTTTCTACTGAAAACGAAGATGTACGTTCATTACGTGAATTAATTCAAGGTGGATTAAAAGGTATTGCTGCTTATGTTTCTCATGCTGATAAATTAAATTTCGACAATAACGAAATTGCATTATTTGTTGATAAAGCTTTAGTTGCAACTTTACAAGATTTACCCGTTGCAGATTTAATTGCTTTAACTCTTGAAACAGGTAAGTTTGGTGTTGATGCAATGGTGTTGCTTGATAATGCAAACACTACTAGCTACGGACATCCAGAAATTACAGAAGTAAATATTGGTGTTGGTAACAAACCAGGTATTTTAATTTCAGGTCATGATTTAAAAGATATTGAAGAGCTTTTACGTCAAACTGAAGGTACAGGAGTTGATGTTTATACGCACTCTGAAATGCTACCTGCTCATTATTACCCAGCATTTAAAAAATATAGCCATTTTGTAGGTAACTACGGAAACGCATGGTGGAAACAAGATAAAGAATTCGTTACATTTAACGGACCTATATTAATGACTACTAACTGTATTACTAAACCAAAAGACTCTTACATAAATAGAGTTTACACAACTGGTTCGGTTGGTTTTACAGGTGTTAAACATGTTGCAGATAGAGCTGAAGGTGGAGAAAAAGATTTCTCTGAAATTATTGAGCAAGCTAAAAAATGTGATGCTCCTACTCAAATTGAAGAAGGAACAATTATTGGAGGTTTTGCACATAACCAAGTTAAACAACTTGCACCACAAATTCTTGAAGCAGTAAACACTGGAGCTGTTAAAAACTTTGTTGTTATGGCAGGTTGCGACGGTAGAATGAAAAGTAGAGATTACTATACTGAATTTGCTGACGAACTTCCTCAGGATTCAATAGTACTTACTGCTGGTTGTGCTAAATTCCGTTACAACAAACTTGACATGGGTGATATTGGTGGAATTCCAAGAGTACTTGATGCTGGACAATGTAACGATAGTTACTCTTTAGTTGTAACTGCATTATTACTTAAAGATGCTTTAGGCTTAGAGAGTATTAATGATTTACCAATACATTACAACATTGCTTGGTACGAGCAAAAAGCTGTAATTGTTTTGTTAGCATTACTTCATTTAGGAGTTAAAAATATTAAATTAGGACCAACATTACCTGCATTTTTATCACCTAACGTAGTAAACGTATTGGTTGATAACTTCGGTATTTCTGGAATCAACACTGTTGAAGCTGATTTAAAAGAGTTTGGTTTAAACTAATTATTAGTTTAATACTATAAAATATTAAAGCGGTATTTAAGGAAGTTTACTTTCTTAAATACCGCTTTTTTTTTTGCTATTATATTCTGAAATAGCTATTAATTTTCATTACTAAAATTACTTTTTCACCACCCTTACAACCTTCGAGCTTTTTGTTCCGTTAAATATTTTAACAAAATAAACTCCTACCGGTATGTCTTTATCAATAACAATAACTCCTTTCTGATTTTCAACATCAACACTATAAACCTCTTTTCCTTGAGAATCAATCAGCACTAAATATGCATTAAAATCAACATCATCAATAAAACTATATTCTACATTTAAAAAATGATGACTATCAAATGGGTTTGGATAAACCTTAATTTTAGTCTCAAGTTCGTCAGATAAATTATTTGATATTTTAGTTAATTTAAATTCGATTGTTTTTGTTTTTCCTTGTTCAAATAAAACCGTAGCTAACAATGTTTTATAACCCTCTTTTTTTACTTCAACCAAAAAACTACCACTTTTAGCAATTCCAGTTTTTGCTTGTCCTTCGTAATCAGTAAAAGATGTTTCTGCATTATCAACAATAGTTAATTCGGCATTATAAATAATTCCGTTTGTAGCACTATCCTTTACAATTCCATTTAAATACGATGCTTTTATATAATTAGGTTTTAAAATATGCAAACCTGTTTCAATATCCGAAACTAAAATATTACCCGAAGGCAAATAAGGATACGCCCCCCATGCTCCACTAAATTCTGATTTTTCGTTTGGAGATGTGTCGTATCTTCCTATTTCAACCATGTTACTAGGAAAAGTAGCATCAACAATTTGAATTCCTTGAGAGTAATACGATGAAATTAAAAAGCCATTATTGTAAATTGTATTATGTGGAATAGAGTTTTCTGATTTTTTAAAACGTATTTTATCAAGCTGTTTAATGTTGTCAACATCGCTAACATCAAACGACGTAATGTAAGCCGAAGTACGCTCGTCGGTAGTATATAAATATTTTTCATCTTCCGACAGCCAAGCACTGTGTGTAGTTCTGTTTGGCGTAACACTTGTGGCAAGCTCTTTTGCATTAGCTTTATCATTTATATCAACCACCACAAAATATCCGTTTTTATCGGCACAACCGTAAAGCATATTATTTTTAACATACCCATCGTGTAAATAATGCCCACTATAAGTTCCTATAAATTCAGGATTTGTAGGTGTTTTACTTAAATCTAACATTAAAGCACCACCTACTTCGTTAACTCCAAAAAGATAAGCTACTCCGCTATCATCGATAAATAAATTATGAGCCGATTGTATTTTACCATCTAAATTAAAAGTATGAACCTTTACCTCATCATTATAAATTGTATTTAAGTTGATAATATATAATCCAATAATTTCTTTATTAGTGGTTTTATCAAAATTATAAATTCCATGTACTATATAAGCGTAGTTTTTATACACCTTAATATCTTTCCAAATAGAGTTTACGGTTGATATAAATTTAATTTCAGTTGGCTTACTAGGTTCAGTTACATCAACAATCGAAACGCCATTATAAGTACCCACCAACGCATATTCTTTATTGTTTGCACTATATCCCCAAATATCGTTTAAACTAACACCTGCCGAATATTGTAGCCTTCCTACCAATTCAATATTAAAATTATTATTGCCATTAGTTTGAGCATTAACATTAAATAAAGTAAATACAAAGTATAATAAAAGTACATTTTTCATGATGGAAGAATTAATATTTTACTTGTTAAATCTACAAAACAAAAGCCATTCATAAAATGATTTTAAACACTTTATAAATGGCTTTTTGTAGTATTATATAGGTATTGCATTAGCATTAAAATAATATTTTAACACCAACAACAAAATTATATTTCTAAAATAGTTTGATCTCCGTCTTCATCCTTATCTCCGTCTTGCTCCTTAATTTCGGGCGGAGTATATGGAAGAGATTCTTTATCTGTTATTTTTTTTATTTTTGATGAAGCAATTTGATTTCCTAAAGCTTTGTATCCTTTAACAGCAACAAAATCTTCAACATTAATAACTCTATTATCTAAATGAGCTTTAGTTTTATATTTAACAAATTCAAATTCAAAAACTGGTCTATAATCAAAAGTAATTTTCAATAAGAAACTACCTTTCGATTCTCCTATAAAGGTTTCTTCCTTTTCAAATCTGTCGTAGAAAAATCTTTTTAAATAGTATTTCTTTTTAGCTCCTTCGTAATAAATTACAGAAATAGGTTGTTTTGGAATCCACTTTTCAAGAATCATCATTTCCGAATCGAAATGGGTATTTAAGTCGTAACTAATTAGCTTTATAGTTCCGTGCTTAGTAATTACCATCAACTTATCTTCTCCCGAAAAATCTCCTAGCAAACGTCCACGATCTTCAACATTTAAACGTCTAACACTTTCGTCGTACCAAATTTTGCGGGGTGCAAGTGTTGATATTCCTTCTTCTTTAAGTTCTATTTTTTTAACCGGAATTTTAGATACAGTTTTACCTTTTACAGCACGTCCTTTAATGTCAACATTAGCAAAATCCAAGTCATACATTAATGAGCTATCTTTTTGTTTTCCTTTTAAAATTACAGAAACCACTTCAGCCTCTCCGTTTGGATTTGCAGAAAAATACAACAGCTTACTACCTTTTGCACCTGCTGTAATATCATATTCTTTATCTCGAGTTATTGATGTTACATTAAAGCGTTTAGCTAACGACATATTTGTAACTCCATCGAAATAAATTACATTATAAACTGTGCGTTTATCTTTCTTTTTAAAAACTGCAACATGTATAATGTCTTTACCGAAAAATGCTTTTTGACTAACTTTCGAAATTGTCATTTTCCCATTGTTACGTATAACAATTACATCATCAATATCGGCACAATCATCAACAAACTCATCCTTTCTTAAATTTATACCAACAAAACCATCCTCTCGGTTTACATATAATTTTTCGGAACGAATTACAACTTTGGTTGCAACAATATCGTCGAATAATCTTATTTCGGTTTTACGTTCTTTTCCTTTTCCGTATTTCTTTTTTAAGTTGCTAAAATAATCAATCGTAAAATCAATTATATTATCTAAATGATGCTGAGTTTTTTCAATTTTATCTTCAACAGAATCAATATATAACTGAGCTTTATTTAAATCGAATTTCGATATTCTTTTAATTTTTATTTCGGTTAAACGTACAACATCTTCATCGGTAACATTACGTTTTAAATGTGCTATATGCGGTTTTAATCCTAAATGAATAGCCGAAATAACACCTTCCCAAGTTTCCTCGTTTTCAATTACTAAATAAACTCTGTTTTCAATAAAAATACGTTCTAACGATGCCATATGCCAGCTTTCGTTTAACTCTCCTAATTGAATTTCAAGTTCTTTTGTAAGTAATTCAACTGTTTTTTCGGTAGAGTTTTTAAGTATTTCGTTTACTCCAATAAAAATAGGCGTATCGTTTTCAATAATACACGACAAAGGAGATATTGAAACCTCACAATCGGTAAACGCATACAATGCATCTATTGTTTTATCAGGAGAAATATTATTTGGCAAGTGAACTACAATTTCAACATATTCGGCTGTATTATCTTCAACATTTCTGATTTTAATTTTACCTCTATCGTTGGCTTTTAAAATAGAATCTATTAACGATGATGTTGTAGTGCCAAAAGGAACTTCTTTTATAATTAAGGTTTTTTTATCTTCAATTTCAATTCTGCTTCTAACCCTAACTTTTCCTCCACGTAAACCCTCATTATAATTGGTGAAATCTGCAATACCACCTGTTAAAAAATCAGGTAATACATCAAACTTTTTACCCTTTAAATGTTTAATTGAAGCATCAATTAATTCATTAAAGTTATGAGGCATAATTTTGGTAGATAAACCAACAGCAATACCTTCTACTCCGTGCGCTAATAAAAGTGGAAATTTAACTGGTAAGTGTACAGGTTCGTTATTTCTTCCATCGTAAGACGATTGCCACTCTGTAATTTTGGGATTGAACAAAACGTCAATCGCAAATTTCGACAAACGTGCTTCAATATATCGTGGTGCAGCGGCTCTATCTCCGGTAAGTACATTACCCCAGTTACCCTGCATATCAATAAGTAATTCTTTTTGCCCAAGTTGCACTAAAGCATCTCCAATTGACGCATCACCATGAGGGTGATATTTCATAGTATTACCAACAAGGTTTGCAACTTTATTATAACGCCCATCGTCAAGTTCTTTTAACGAGTGCATTATTCTACGTTGCACAGGCTTAAAACCGTCGTAACTATCCGGAATAGCTCGTTCAAGTATTACATAAGATGCATAATCAAGAAACCAATCCTGATACATGCCCGATACTTTTTTAACTCTATCGTCGGCTACATCTTCTTCGGGTTCTTCATTTGTTTCTTTCTCTGTAAATTCTTCAGTATTATTTTCTATTGAATTTTCAGTAAATTCATCTTCATTATTTTCAGAAGTACCTTCAACAATATCTTCCGAATTTTCATCATTAGAATGATTATCAGCATCAGGCACACCTCCTACTCCATTCTCTTCATCATCAATATTATCGTGATCCATTTACTAATTTTGGGGATTATTTTTTACTAAAACTTCATTTAACGATTGTTTTAATAAAGTTATTTGTTTTTTTCTTAAATAGCTAATAGGTATTTTTATTCTTTTTATTTCTCCATTCGATCCATCTAAGTACAACAATAAATTATTTCGTAAAAATAATTTATCTACTTTAAAATCGTGTAATTTACTTTTAGGAAACTCTACAATTTTATTAAATCCAAGTATAGGTGTTACTAACACAGGCTCCGACGCATTAAAAACTAAAGCCTCTCCTTCTGCATCGTAAAAAAAACATGGCAAACCACGAAATGCAAAAACCAATACTGCTACTATAAAATAAACTACTAATAAATAATTCGACAATTCGTAAACAAAATATTTACCATTAAAAGTACTTTCTAAAAATCTTATTAATAACAATATAACTGCTATTAAATAATATCCTATAAACAGTTTTTTTACACTTTCATTCCTTATCTTCATATCTTTCCTCCTTATTTTACTACAATACATCTTACAAAAGATACACTCTTAACCTAAGCACAATGCAGGTTAAAAGTGTAATTTAAACACTCATAAAAGTGTTTCCCTAATCTTCTGATATGTCTTTTTCAACCTTTAAATTGGCTATAATAAACTTCTGTCTATCTGCTGTGTTTTTTCCCATATAAAAATTAAGCATCTCGTTTATGGTGGTATCTCGTCCTAACATAACTGGGTCGAGCCTAATATTTTGACCAATAAAATATTTAAATTCATCGGGCGATATCTCTCCTAATCCTTTAAATCGGGTAATTTCTATTTTGGTTTTAATCTTCTTCATTGCCTCCCTCTTTTCAGCTTCCGAATAGCAATAATGAGTTTCTTTATTATTTCTAACTCTAAACAAGGGCGTTTCTAAAATATACAAATGTCCTTCTTTTATTAATTCCGGAAAAAACTGAAGAAAAAATGTAATCAATAATAAACGTATGTGCATACCATCAACATCGGCATCGGTTGCAATTACAATATTATTATATCTTAAATTTTCTAATCCATCCTCAATATTCAATGCCGATTGAAGTAGGTTAAACTCTTCGTTTTCGTAAACAATTTTTTTACTTAGCCCGAAACTATTTAAAGGCTTTCCTTTAAGCGAAAATACAGCTTGAGTTTTTACACTTCTTGCCTTTGTTATAGATCCACTTGCCGAATCTCCCTCGGTAATAAATATTGTAGTATCAAGTCGGTTTTCTGCTTTTTGATCTCCGTAATGAACTCTACAATCTCTTAATTTTTTATTATGAAGACTTGCTTTTTTGGCTCTATCTCGTGCTAACTTTTTTATTCCTGATAATTCTTTACGCTCCTTTTCGGCTTGTAGAATTTTCTTTAATAAAGCATCAGCAACATCTGTATTTTTATGCAGGTAATTATCTAAACGAGTTTTTATAAAATCATTTACAAAAGTTCGAATAGTTGATAAACCAGGACCCATATCAACCGAACCAAGTTTTGTTTTGGTTTGCGATTCGAAAATAGGTTCCATTACCTTTATACTAATTGCGGTAATAATTGATTTACGTATATCGGCAGCATCGAAACTTTTTTTATAAAAATCTCGTACAGTTTTTACAATAGCCTCTCGCAACGATGTTTGGTGCGTTCCTCCTTGTGTTGTATGCTGGCCGTTTACAAAAGAATAATATTCCTCGTTATACTGAGTTTGAGAGTGTGTTAATGCAATTTCAATATCCTCATCTTTTATATGAATAATAGGATATACAATTGGATTGGTAATATTGTCTTCTAATAAATCTTTTAATCCATTATCCGAAAAATACTTTTTACCATTATAAACAATGGTAAGCCCTGTGTTTAAGTAAACATAATTGAGCACCATTTTTTCAACATAATCGCTTCTGAAAGAGTAATTATGAAAAATATTAGGGTCGGGGCTGAATGTAATTTTAGTACCCTTACGCAAAGTAGATTTAGCAATATCATCATCTTCTAACAACTCACCAACACTAAATTCCGAAACTTTAGTAAGTCCATCTCTAATAGATTGAACTTTAAAATTAGCAGAAAGAGCATTTACAGCTTTGGTACCTACTCCATTTAATCCTACCGATTTTTTAAAGGCTTTACTATCATATTTTCCACCGGTATTTATTTGCGATACACACGCATTTACTTTTCCTAACGGAATTCCACGTCCATAATCTCGTACAGTAACAGCGTTATCTTTAACCGTAAGATCTATGGTACGCCCTGCTCCCATTACATACTCATCAATTGAGTTATCTAATATTTCTTTAAGCAAAATATAAATTCCATCGTCTTGAGACGATCCATCACCTAATTTCCCAATATACATACCAGGCCTCATTCTGATATGTTCTTTCCAATCGAGCGACTTTATATTGTCTTCTGTATAATTATTTTGGGACATTTATTAATTTGATAGGTTATTAACTGAATCTAAGTATAAATTAAACATTTAAAATGAATAATTATCCCTTAGTCTTTCTTTACTTAATTAAATAGTTTCAACGCAAAACTACATACATTTATCATCAGTATAAAATACGCATAAATCATTATGTAAGCCTATTTATTAATGACCAAGTTGAAGCAAAGATATTGTTTACATATTAAAAATAAAAAAAGTCTGCTAAAAACTTATTAACAGACCTTCTCTACTTTATGTAACTAATTGATATTATGCTATATTTTTAATAAAAAATGTTTAAAAATTTATATTCTCCAACAAATTAATAATTATTTATTAAACGCATAAATCACAATATTTATTTATACAACCAAAAATTAATAAATGCTTTTAAACATTAAATCTAAAATGCATTACATCACCATCGGCAACTATATATTCTTTTCCTTCTACTCTTAATTTTCCAGCTTCTTTTACTTTAGCTTCCGAACCAAACGATACGAAATCTTCATAAGCAATTACTTCGGCACGGATATATCCTTTTTCGAAATCAGAATGTATAACTCCTGCAGCTTGTGGACCCGTAGCCCCAACAGGAATAGTCCAAGCACGTACTTCCTTAACTCCAGCAGTAAAATAAGTTTGTAAATCTAACAACTGGTATGCTTTTTGAATTAAACGAGAAACACCAGGTTCTATTAACCCAATTTCGTCTAAAAACATTTGTCTTTCTTCATAATCATCAAGCTCCGAAATATCAGCTTCAATAGCCGCTGCAAGAATTAAAATCTCTGCATCCTCATCTTTTATAGCTTCTTTAACCTGATCAACAAATGCATTTCCATCTTTGGCCGATGCCTCATCAACATTACAAATATACAAAACAGGCTTATCAGTAAGCAGTTGCATTTCTGTAACAACTGTTCTGTCTTCAAGCTCAATAGCTCTAACAGATTTACCGCTTTCTAAACCATCTTTTACAATTTGTAAAACCTCAGCATTTTTCTTAGCCTCTTTATTTCCGGTTTTAGCAATCTTTTTATCTTTTTCTAAACGTTTTTCAACAGTATCAAGATCTTTTAACTGAAGCTCAAAGTCAATAGTTTCTAAATCTCTAACCGGATCAATAGTATCATCAACATGAGTAATATTATCGTCTTCGAAACATCTTAAAACATGAAGAATAGCATTTGTTTCTCGGATATTACCCAAAAACTTATTTCCTAACCCTTCTCCTTTCGATGCACCCTTTACCAAACCAGCAATGTCTACAATTTCAACAGTTGCAGGTAATACACGCTCAGGATTAACTAACTCCTCTAACTTTTCAAGTCTAGCATCTGGTACAGATACTACACCAATATTAGGCTCTATTGTACAAAAAGGAAAATTGGCAGATTGAGCCTTTGCATTAGAAAGACAATTAAACAAGGTTGATTTTCCAACATTAGGTAATCCTACAATACCACACTTCATATCTATATATTTTAACTTTTAACTCTTAGTTTTAATTTGATGCAAATAACTTGTAACAAACCTAAACTTTAAGACTATTTTATTCAATGTTTTAGCCAGAAAAACTACTTCTCTAACCGGGTGCAAAGATACTGATTTTTTTGCATAAAAAAAGCCACTGATTAAAGTGGCTTTTTTCTACTAATATTTTAAAGTATATTACTATAATATTTGCAAAATTACTTTGCAATATTTACAGCTCTAGTTTCTCTAATTACCGTTATTTTAACTTGTCCAGGGTAAGTCATTTCGTTTTGTATACGCTGAGAAATATCGTAAGATATAGTTACCGCATCAGTATCAGAAACCTTATCCGATTCAACTATAACTCTTAACTCTCTACCCGCCTGAATAGCATAAGCTTTAATAACTCCAGGATTATCTAAGGCTAAATCTTCAAGTTCTTTAAGTCTTTTCATATACGAATCAACAACCTGACGACGTGCTCCAGGACGTGCTCCAGAAATAGCATCACAAACCTGAATAATAGGACTAATCATACTAGTCATTTCTACCTCATCGTGGTGAGCTCCAATAGCATTACAAACTTCAGGATGCTCTCCATACTTTTCGGCCCACTGCATACCAAGTATTGCGTGTGGAGTTTCCGATTCGGTATCTGGAACTTTACCTATATCATGTAAAAGACCAGCACGTTTTGCCATTTTAGCATTTAAACCAAGCTCTGCTGCCATTGTAGCCGATAAATTAGCTACTTCACGAGAGTGTTGTAATAAATTCTGACCGTAAGATGAACGATATTTCATTCTACCAACAACCTTAATAAGCTCAGGGTGTAAACCATGAATACCTAAATCCATTACAGTACGTTTACCTACTTCAATAATTTCGTCTTCAATTTGCTTTGTTGTGCTAGCAACAACTTCCTCAATACGAGCAGGATGAATACGTCCATCGGTAACTAATTTGTGCATCGATAAACGTGCAATTTCTCTACGTACAGGATCGAAACAAGATAAAATAATTGCTTCAGGAGTATCGTCAACAATAATTTCAACACCAGTAGCAGCTTCAATAGCACGAATATTTCTACCCTCTCTACCAATTACTCTACCTTTAATATCATCCGATTCAATATTAAATACCGAAACCGAATTTTCTATTGCATGCTCAGTAGCTACACGTTGTATTGTATTTAACACAACTTTTTTAGCCTCATTTTTTGCAGTAAGCTTTGCCTCTTCAATTGAATCTTGAATAAAATTCATTGCATCGTGCTTAGCCTCGTCTCTTAACGATTCTACTAATTTTTCTTTAGCATCTTTCTGAGATAAACCTGATATTGTTTCAAGCTCATCAATTTGAGTTCTTCTAAGTTTCTCAACTTCAGAACTCTTCTTATCAAGAATTTCAGTTTTAGATGCTACATCTTCTAAACTACGATTAAGTTCAGTATTTTTCTTTTTATTCTTATCAAGCTCTAACGAAATTTTAGATTCCTTTTGCTTAACTCTTTTTTCAGCCTCGCTAATTCTTCTATCCTTCTGAACTATAACTTTTTCATGCTCGCTTTTAAGTTCTATAAACTTTTCTTTAGCTTGTAAAATCTTATCTCTTTTAAGAGCATCAGCTTCTGCCTTTCCTTCCTTAACCAACATTGTAGCCTCTTTTTTAGCTACCAATAGTATTGTGGCTTGTTTTTTCTCTAATTCCTTTTTTGCGAAAATTCTATAGAAATAGAACCCCAGCAATCCAGACACCGTTCCTACCCCTAAATTTATAATTATGCTAATTATATCCATTTTAATGATTCAATTATTATTAATAAAAAATCCTATACTGATCGTCATGAGTAAACTCCTATTTAACAGGATTAAGAGCTGAATCAATAGTTGAAAATCCGTTGATTTTGCAAGAGCAAAATATCTGAATAAATTCAGTTACGGCCTGCTCGTCTATCAAAAACTCACTCTTCATATTTATAATGTTGAGTTTACCAAAAAGAGAATCAGTATAGGGAAAAATCTTTATATATTTAGTTAAAATACTCATCAAACAAGGCGTCAATTTCGCCTAATTTCAATAATAGTTTCAACTTATCTTTATCCGAATTATTTTTACATAAATCTAGCTTCAAAGCCAAATGAAAGGCTGTCATTGCAAGTACATCTTGTTTATCTTTAACCGCAAAGTTTTTTTCAAAACCCTCTGCCATTTTTGCTATTTGTGTAGAAATAAGTCTCAATCTATCAACCTCTTCTAGAGATGACGAAATAGGATATTCCCTATCAGCTATGCGGATTTGTACTCTTACTTTATCGGCCATGTACTATTTAATTCTATCCTTTTACCAACGCTATGCAACTTTCAATTTCCCTAACCAAACTATTAATTCTTAGTTTAGTTTCCTTTACTCCTTCATTTTCTCCACCTAATGCGGAAGCCATTTTTACTCGTTGATGTTTCTCTCTTAATACAACAAATTCGCTATTTTTAATAGCCAAATTTTCTCTTAACGATACTATAGTTTCCTTCAATTCAGTATTTTGACTTTTCAAATCTTCATACGAATTTATCAAAGTTTTAATTTTGGATTCAAGACTATTTATAATATCTGGTAATTCTTGCATTTAATAATAGAGTTTGAAACTTGAACGTACAAATTTAACATTAGCTTAATAACAAACAAACTTATAAGTACAAATATTTACACACTGATAATAAAATTTTAATACGCTTTACAACACTCCATTAAGTTACAAATTATCAATGTACAATTATCAATTTAACGCTTTAAAAATCAGTATTATAATAATATTAAATATCTGTATTTTTTTACACTCAATTATTACTAATAAACAATGTGTTACCACAAAAATTAACATACTATTACTTTAGTTAATTTTAATTTAACACATAAACCTACATACAATTAAAGTTTATTGTTAGAAACAAAACACAGTTAATAAGCAGTTATATTTACAATTATTAAGTATTGAAACTTTACCCCAAATTTAAGCAAACATCTTTCATATAAATATTATTGCAATAATATTTATCGCATTCAACACTTTATCACTACTTTAACTTATAATAACACACACTTTATCATTATCCATTTTTATTTAAAATAATTGATAAATATATTTGTAGACATCTACTACTGTATACACGCTGAAATAATATGAATTTTATGAAAAACTTAGTATTACTAACAATAATATTACTGAACTCAATAACTCTAAAAGTTAATGCTCAGGCTCCTAAAGAATACAACCTTCAATCGCCATTAGAAATACCCATTATTTTATCTGGAACCTTTGGAGAATTACGATCAAACCACTTTCATTCTGGTATCGACATAAAAACTCAAGGCAGAATAGGCGCTAAAGTAAAAGCCATTACAGGTGGTTATATTAGTCGTATAAGTATTTCGCCATGGGGTTATGGAAAAGCAATATACGTGGCTCATCCAAACGGACTAACTTCGGTTTATGCACACTTAAATAAGTTTTCTCCTGAAATTCAGAAATACGTAAAAAACAAACAATACAGTAAGCAAAATTATGCCATTAATGTTTTTCCAAAAACCAACGAATTAAAAGTAGGTAAAGGAGAACTTATTGCTTTTAGTGGAAATTCTGGAAGTTCGGGTGGTCCGCATTTACATTTCGAAATAAGAAATAGTAATACTCAAAAACCAATAAACCCTTTCCGTTTTGGATACAAAGTAAAAGATACACGTCCGCCAAGTATAAATCGTGTGTTTTTATACAACATTGATGCAGATTGCTCAAACAACAGTAATCCAACAAAACTTAGTTTAAAATATAGCAAAGAAACAAGAACGTATTATTACAATGGTAAATCTATTCCTGAAGGGATGATTGGTGTTGGTATAAATTCATACGACAAACTTAACAACGCTAATAATTTAAATGGTGTTTATGCCATTGAAATGAAGCTAAATGATGAGTCGATTTATTCTTATAAAATGGATACTCTTGATTTTTCGAGACAAAGACAAATAAACTCATTTATAGATTACAAGTACTTTGTTGAGCATAAAAGTAGAATTCAGAAATTATTTATTGAACCCGGCAACAAACTTAATTTGTACGGAAACATAATAAACAACGGATTTATCAGCGTTAAAAGAGGAGAGTCGTATAACATTAAAATTAAGGTTAAAGACTACGAAGGAAACATATCGAAAGTAGAACTTAATATTGTAGGAACTAATAATGTAGCTACTCACAACATTACTAATAATTTAATTTTCAAACATTCTAAAACAAGTACGTTAGAAAATAAACACATGAAAATTTCAATTCCTAAAGGTGCACTTTATAAGGATGCAGAATTTATTCATAATTTCAACAGTAACACCAATGTTCATAAAATTGGTTCTTACACTACTCCGTTATTGAAAAACGCAACAATATCAATTAAAATTCCTGAGGAACTAAAAAAGTACAATAAAAAAATTGTGCTTACCCGAAAAACTTCTGGCAAGAGTTTTAATTATACTAGTAGCTCTAAAAAAGGAGATTGGCTTGTTACTAAAACCCGAAATTTTGGAAATTACAAAGCTAGTGTTGATACTATTAAACCTACTATATCGCCTATAAACATCAGCAAAAATAAGCAAATGGGTAAGGAAAGATACATCACTATGAAAATACGAGATGACTTTTCGGGCATAAATAAATACAACGCCTACATTGATGGCGAGTGGATATTAATGGAATACGATGCAAAACGTGCTAAATTAAAATTCGACTTCTCAGACATTGAATTAAAGAATAAAAAACATAAGTTTACGCTCAAAATAGAGGATGCGGTTGGTAACACTTCTGAATACTCTACAGTATTTTACAGATAAAATTGAGCCAACTTGAAAATCAACACCTTACTATTTATATTTATTTTTTTATCAAACTTAATTTACAGCCAGAATATTAATATTACTGGTAAAATTGTAGATAGTAATAATATTGGCATTAACGAAGCCACTATTCAAATAGGAAAATACGGTAGTGTTTCTGATAAAAATGGAAATTATATTTTAACAATTCCATATAATAAAAAAGTTACAATTACATTTTCTCATATAGTATATAATGTACTTAATAAAGTTATTTATGTTGAAGCAAACAAAAGTAGTGTTGTTGAAAACGTTGTTTTAAAACGAAAAAGCAATACTATTGATGATATAGTTTTAATAGAAAATAAAGACGATATTAAAAGCGTTAAAAACATTTCGGCAAAAGATGTTACTGTTATTTCCACAGCTGGAGATGGAATAACATCTTTGCTTAAATCGTTGCCTGGCGTGGTATCGAACAACGAAATGAGTTCTCAATACATGGTTCGTGGAGGTAATTTCGACGAAAATCTTATTTATGTAAACGGAATGGAAGTTTACAAACCGTTTTTGGTTAGGTCGGGTATGCAAGAGGGTTTGAGCTTTGTTAATCCGCACATGGTTGAAAACATCAACTTTTATGCGGGTGGTTTCGAAAGTAAATACGGAGACAAATTATCGTCGGTACTTAATGTTGATTACCGAAAACCTGACGAATTTCAACTAAAAACTGAAATAAGTTTACTAAATGCTTCTGCAACTATTGATTTAGTTTCTGACAACAAAAAATGGAGTTCTATTATTGGTTTCCGATACAAAAACATCAGCCTTCTTTCTAAAACTCAAGATACCGAAACAAACTTCAAACCTATCTACTCCAATTTTCAATCGATAGTTTATTATACTCCAAATAAAAAACTGAACGTAAGTTTAATGGCAAATTTTTCGTTAAACAATTACAATTATCAGCCAATATCAAGAACCACAAATTTCGGAACATTAAGCCGTCCGCTTAAACTAACCGTTTATTACGACGGTAACGAGCAAGATAATTTCAACACTACTTCAGTAAGTTCTAATATTGAATATAAGTTAAACAAAAATACAAAAAGTTCTTTGATTTTTTCGGCATACCAAAGCGATGAAACTGAGTATTACGATATTTTAGCTCAATACAGATTAAGCGATATTACTGAAAGTATTACCGAAGAAGATGGGTATTTATCAGGAATTGGATCTCAGCTTGAGCATGCAAGAAATGAGTTTTCGGCAACAGTATTTAACGCAAACTTTTTTACAAAACATATTTTCGATAAAAGTAATTTAGAATGGGGTGTTAAATATTCGAACGAAAAAATTTACGACAGATTAAACGAATGGGAGTATGTTGATTCATCAGGTTTTTCAATTCCTCAAAACAACATCAGCGTACAAAATCAGCATAAAAAAAACCTTGATATTTTCAGAAACACCGATGCTTTAAACACTTTACAATCAAATAGAGTTTCGGCATACACACAGTACGAGTACAAGCACGAAATTAAGAATATTGCAATATCGTACAACATTGGTTTAAGAGTTAACTATTGGGACGTTAACAAGCAAACAAGCATTAGTCCGAGGGCAATTATAAACTTTCAGAACTTAAATAATACTGATACATATTATTGGGTTTCGGTTGGTAAATATTCTCAGCCTCCTTTTTATGCCGAATTAAGAGATTTAAGTGGTAATTTAAATAAGAATGTTAAGGCGCAGGATAGTTGGCATTTTGTATCGGGTATGGATTACGAATTTACATCGAACAAACGTCCTTTTAAATTTACAGGAGAAGTATATTATAAGCACATGTACAATTTAAATCCTTATAATGTTGATAATATTAAGGTGCAATATCAGGCAAACAATTCGGGTATTGGATACATTGCCGGAGCCGATATGAGAATTAATGGGGAGTTTGTGCCTGGTATAGAATCGTGGATGTCGGTTGGAATAATGAAAGCCGAGCAAAAAATTGATAATAAAAACTACATTCCACTTCCTACCGATCAAAGATTTAAGTTTTCAATGTTTTTTCAGGATTACGTACCAAAGTTCCCAACATTTAAGGTTAATCTAAATATGACGTATAGTACGGGTATGCCAGGCGGTGGACCAAACTATTCTAATCCTTACGATTACTCTATAAGATTACCCGATTACAAAAGACTTGATATTGGATTCACCAAAATAATATCGGATCATAAACACGGCATTACATCAAAATGGTTGCCAAATATTAAATATGTTGCGGTATCGGTTGAGGCTTTAAATATTGCTGATATCAGAAATACAATATCATATTCATGGGCAAGAGATGTGTATTCTAAGCAAATTTACGCAGTACCAAACAAGCTAACAGGGCGTTTCTTGAATTTAAAGCTACAATTAAACTACTAAACGAACTCTTTGACTATCAATATGTTAAAGTTCTTTTTTATGTCGAAAAACTACTCTATTTTTATTCATACCAAAAGTAAAGATTATTTAACAATGTATAATCGCCTACTCTACACTTACAAAACCTAACTAAATACTAAAGTACTGAGGAAGTGGTTAATAAAAATTTAACTTATGAGAAAGATAATTGTAGACTTCAAAAAAATGAACGAAAATATTAAAAAATTATTTCGTACTCAGTATCCTGATGGATATGACAATTCTGATATAATTGAATTCAGAAATCACAGAAACGAGCTTATTAAAGCTGTGGAAGTAGATGGAGAAGAAGAAAAATATCTTATTAAATTATCCACAACCCAATCAATTTCTGTTGATAAATTATAAACAATTCTAAAACTAAATTTAGATTTTATTAATTAGTATAAAATAATTGTAGCTTAACAAACATCTTCTTAATTTTAATAAAAAGGCGTTTGTTAAGCTACATGTATTTTAAATAATTGTTAGTTATCTATTGTTTATAAACACTCGTTAGTTTAAAAAAAAACTACTAAGTAATGAGGTAAATTTATTAATCTACTTTATTTTTTTCGGTTTTATCAATTATTGTTGATACAGTTGCATCTCCGGTTACATTAACCACAGTTCTAATCATATCAAGTATTCTATCTACCGGAATAATTATAGCAATCCAAGCCGGATTTAAACCTACAGTTTGCAATACAATCATTAGCATTACCAAACCTGCACCAGGTATTGCCGCTGTACCAATTGACGCTAAAGTAGTAGTTAATACAATTGTAACCTGTTGAGATAAATCTAAATCAATACCGTGCATGTGTGCCAAAAATATAACCGCCACTGCTTGATATAAACTTGTACCATCCATATTTATAGTTGCACCAATTGGCAGCACAAAACTTGTAACTCGTTTATCAACTCCTAAATTTTCTTCAACACACTCCATAGTTATAGGCAATGTTGCTACACTCGAACTTGTTGAAAATGCTAATGTTTGTGCCTCGCTTATACCCTGAAAAAACTTTTTATAATTAAATTCTTTTCCAATAAACAAAAACAACACTAAAGGATAAATAATATATATCATACTTAACAAACCAATAGCCACAACAGCAGCATACCAACTCAATCCCATAAATATATCAAGCACTTTAGTTGGATCATCTCCTGCCATTTTACTAACAATTCCGGCCATTAACGAAAACACAAAAAACGGTGCACCTGCCATGGTTAACTCAACCATTTTTACAAATACATCGGTCATACCATTTACTAACTGAATTATAGGATACGACGAATGTTTTGAAATAAGCAATAAACTAATTCCAAATAAAAGTGCAAAAACAATAACCTGAAGCATTAAACCGTTATTATTAAGCGATACAAAAATATTAGACGGCACCATATCAACCAAAAACTGTAACGGGCGTGCATCTTTTGTAGATTTAGCTAACTTAATTTTATCCTGAACATCGTTAGTAACAATTTGCATTCCACTTTTTTCTACAACAGAATTTAATATTGCACTATTTTCTGCCTTACAACTCACACACTCTCCATCAACAGGAGTTAAACCATTAGTTTGAGCCCATAATTCGTAATTAATTCTGTTTTCTAAAATAGAACTTTTGTCCATTTTTTTACCAGGCTGAATAACATTTACCAAAATCAAACCAAGTGTAATTGCCAAAACGGTTGTTGATAAATAAAGTACAATAGTTTTTGCACCCATTTTACCAAGTTTATCAGGATCTCCAATTCCGGTAACCCCTCCTATTATAGAAAACAACACTAAAGGAACTGCAATTAACTTAAGAAGATTTATAAATACCTGACCAAAAGGCTCAATCCAATTCAGTGTAAATTCTGTTAATCCGAAATGACTTGAAAACAAAGCCCACACAACCCCCAACAATAAACCTATAATAATTTGCCAATGAAGTGCAATTTTTTTCTTTCCCATAAAAATATGTATTTTATATATAAAATAAGGTACAATAAAAAACTACTAATAATTTGAATTTAAAATTCAACTATTAGTAGTTTTTATATGCTATAAATAAGTATTATGATAAAATTAAAAGTGAACGAGTGTACATGCATCATTGTTTACTAACATGCTCACTAGCGTAGTTCACTATTTTAGTGTAAACTATATTTTACGTGTTTTATTAATCAGGTAATAGTCGGCAATAACCAAAGCTGCCATCGATTCTACAATTGGCACAGCACGAGGAACCACACAAGGATCATGTCGTCCTTTTGGGTTTAAAGTTAGCATCTCGAAATTTTGATTTATAGTTTCCTGAGGCTGCAACAAAGTGGCTACTGGTTTAAAAGCAACATTAAAATAAATTTGCTCTCCATTTGATATACCCCCTTGTATTCCTCCTGATCTATTAGTTTTGGTAGTTCCATTTTGATTAAACAAATCGTTATGTTCCGACCCTTTCATCTTGCTACCCTCAAAACCACTTCCGTATTCGAAACCTTTAACAGCGTTAATAGAAAACATAGCCTTAGCTAATTCTGCTTGAAGCCTATCGAAAACAGGTTCTCCTAAACCAATTGGAGTTCCACTAATAACGCAACTAACAACACCTCCAACAGTATTTCCATCAAGCTTAACTTCCTCAATTAAACTCACCATTTTTTCGGCCATAACCTGGTCGGGACAACGAACTGGATTTTTTTCAACCTCGTTAAAATCAACCTTATTATACGGAATATCAAGTTTCAGCTCTCCTACTCCCGATACATAAGCATTAATTTTTATATCCGGAATTATTTGTTTTGCAATAGCTCCGGCAACAACTCTAACAGCAGTTTCTCGTGCCGATGAGCGTCCTCCACCTCTATAATCTCTGAAACCAAATTTTTGATCGTATGTAAAATCAGCATGAGATGGACGGTATGCTTTTGCTATATCTCCATAATCATTCGAACGCTGATTTTTATTTTTGATAATAAAGCCTATTGATGTACCTGTAGTTTTACCTTCAAATATCCCACTTAAAAACTCTACCTCATCATCTTCTTTTCGTTGTGTAGTAATACGAGACTGACCAGGTTTTCTACGAGCTAAATCAATATTTATAGCTTCAAAATCAACCTCAATTCCAGCCGGTACTCCGTCTAAAACACCTCCTAATGCAACACCGTGCGACTCGCCAAATGTGCTTAGTTTTAATAAATTTCCAAATGTATTTCCTGCCATATCTCTATATAATGAACCGCAAATGTAACAAATCATAAACACATTAAAACAATAAACACTTCTATTAATACTTTATTGTATTTAATGAAGTATATTTAATACTATAACATAATATTAAATCCATTTTAAAACTAAAAACAAAATAAAACTAACAAACTACAAGTAAAACATTGCCCAAAAATCTTTTAAAATAGCATACTTAAATTATTAACACTATTTATTTATACAACATGATTGAAATAAAGAAAAATATATCATTACTATGTGCAACTATTATAATGGCGTCGGGTACGTTAGTGGCACAAGCTCCTAAAAACTGGCAACATTTAAATTTTGATGATAATGGCATTTATGGAACCGAGTCTCAAAGAGCTTACGACGAATTATTAAAGGACAAGAAAAACGTAAAAGTTATTGTTGCCGTAATTGATAGTGGAACTGATATTGACCACGAAGATTTAAAAGATGTACTTTGGACTAACGAAAAGGAAATTCCTAATAATGGAATTGATGACGACAAAAATGGTTACGTTGACGATATACATGGTTGGAACTTTTTAGGTGGTGAAGATTTTGATATTTATGAGGAAACTCTTGAAATAACAAGAAACTATGTTAGATTATCGAAACAATTTGAAGGAAAAGATATAGAAAAACTTAGCCGAAAAGAAAAGAAACAATATAAGGAGTATATTAAAATTAAGGCTGAATTTGAAAAAGAGAAGAAAAGCACCGAGGATGAATACGGTAATTTTAATAGTATTTTGCACCAAATAGAAAGAAGCTACTATCTTATATCGGCTTATTTAGACAAGCCTGATTTTAACTACAACGATCTTTCAAGAATAAACTCTCCTGATTCTATAATTATGGAAAACGTATCGGGTTTAGCAATGGCTTTGCAAGGCGACACTACTATAAATGCTAGTTTAATAATTGAAAGTATGAGTCATAAAAGAGAAAGAATTGACAGCTACTTTCAAGAAAAATTAAACTACAACCTTAACCCCGATTGGAACCCTAGAGAAGATAAAGATTATGATGAAAGTGATTTCAAGAATTTTAAATACGGTAACAACCATTATTTAATTGAAGGAGAAAAAAACGGACACGGTACACATTGTGCTGGTATTATTGGTGCAAGTAGAAATAACGAAATAGGAATTAATGGAGTAGCAAACAATGTTGAAATAATGACAATTCGTGCTGTACCAAATGGAGATGAGCATGATAAAGATATTGCTGCCGCAATGAGATATGCCATTGATAATGGTGCAAGAGTTATAAGCATGAGTTTTGGTAAGGCATACTCGTACAATAAAGGTGTTGTTGACGATGCTGTAACTTATGGAAGAAAAAAAGGAGTTTTATTTGTGCATGCTGCTGGTAATGATGGTAAAAATATTGATGTCGAAAATAATTTTCCAAATGCATCTAATTCATCAAGCAATGCCAAAATTTGGATTGAAGTTGGAGCTTCATCGTGGCAAACCGGAAAAAATGTAGCTGCAACTTTTTCGAACTACGGTAAAAAAACGGTGGATTTATTTGCGCCTGGTGTTGAAATTTATTCAACAGTACCGTTTAACCAATACGATTCGTACAGCGGAACATCAATGGCAACACCTGCAGTTGCAGGAGTGGCTGCTTTAATAATGAGCTACTACCCTAAGTTAAGTGCAAAAAAGGTAAAAAGTATAATGATGAAATCAGTAACCGACATTAGCGACATGGACGTTATTGTGCCTGGAAGTACAGAAGGTGAAATTTTAAAATTTGAGGAATTGTGTAAATCAGGAGGTATTGTAAACGCTTATAAAGCTATTAAGTTAGCCGAAAAATACTCGAAATAATATAAATATATTTACAATAAATAAAAAGTCCCACTCATAAATTTATGAGTGGGACTTTTTATTTATTATAATCTTATGCCAAATACATTTATTGTTTGGTTCTCTAACAAATCAAGTAAAAATATTAAAATCCGTTATTATCGTAACAAATGTTATAGTCAAAAAATAGTGATAACGTTATATAGATTATAGCGTTTTGAGATTGCACCCCTAATAACCACTTATCAAAAATAATATTTATCAGATAACCTATTGTTTTTTGATGATAAAAAGTTTGTAAATAAACATTATTATGTTTTTTATTTTAAACAAAACACATAAATAATATGCTGAGGTAATAAGCCACACCTTACATTATTAAAAATAAACAAACATTTATTTTACTTTTATTTAAAGCTTGATATTATACAAGTTAGCATATACGGGCATTAACCTTGTATAAACATGTAATTTCATAACTTTTAAAATAAAACATAAATAAAACCTCTATCTAAAATAATTTTACTACTTTTGCACCCGGTTAATTTCAGACTTAAGTAACTGTATATTAACACTTATTACTTAAAAATCAATATAAAAAACAGTATGAAGCGCATTAACGAATACAAAAAATTATTTAACGTAAATCAGAATATCGACCTTAAACTTTTAAAAAAGGAATACAGAGGATTGGTAAAAGAGTGGCACCCTGATAAATTTACGACAGATAGTGAAGAAGCTGCTGAAGCTGAGATTAAAAGTAAACAAATAATTGACGGATACCACTTTTTAGTAAGTATAGCTCCTGAAACTAAAGAATCGAATTTAGAAGAGTATAATAATACTATTAACACTTCTGGTATTGCAGATTTTAAGCATAAAGGTATGCTACTTGAAATTACTTTTGTTGATGGTACATCATACGAGTACTTTGGAGTAAACAAAGCTTTATTTCAGAAGTTAGTAAACTCTGATAAACAAGTTAGATTTGCTAAAAGAAGTATTTACAACTCTTTTACTTATAGAAAATCTAAAAGAGCTATGGAAACAGTTTAATAAAAACTGTTTCTGTTTACATAATTTAACCACTAATAAAATATTAAATATATTTTTATTGAATAATTATTAGTGGTTAAATATACTTTTAAAATACCTGCCTTAATAATTAAGTACACTATCAAAGGCCAATTTACTTACCCGACGACTATTTGTATTAATAAGCTTTATCTTTGTAAGCTTGAAATAAAATAATATTGAGATGCTTTTTAAAGAATTAAACATAACCGCTCCACTAATTAATGCCTTAGACGATTTAGGGTATAAAGAATGTACTCCTATTCAGGAGAAGGCTTTTCCGGTAGTAATGTCGGGAAATGATATGGTGGGTGTAGCACAAACCGGTACCGGTAAAACTTTTGCTTATTTACTACCTATACTTCGTCAAATGAAATTTTCGAAGGATCCACATCCTAAACCAAGAGTATTAATTGTTCAGCCAACTCGAGAATTAGTAATTCAGGTAGCTGAGGAAATTAATAAGCTTACAAAATACATGAATTTGCACGTTGGTGCAATTTATGGTGGAGCAAACATAAACAAACAAAAAGATTTAGTTTATAACGGACTTGATATTTTGGTATCTACTCCGGGACGTTTGGTTGACATGACATCTACAGGTATTTTACGATTAAACAATGTACACCAGTTTGTGCTTGATGAGGTTGATGAAATGCTGAATTCTGGATTCCGTCATCAAATAACAAATATTTTGGAAATGCTTCCAAAAAAGCGACAAAACATTATGTTTTCGGCTACATTAAACCGAGATGTTGCAAATTTAATTGAAGTTTATTTTAACTCTCCTGAAAGAGTTGAAATTGCACGACATGGAACTCCGCTTGAAAATATTTCTCAATCGGCATACATGGTACCTAACTATTACACTAAAGTAAACTTGCTTAAAAATCTACTTCATAATAGCGATGAGCTTACTAAAGTTGTGGTTTTTGTTGCTCGTAAGCGTTGGGCTGATAGATTATACGATTTTTTATTAGAGGAATTCGATGAGGAAGAGATTGATGTTTTACATTCAAATAAATCTCAAAATTACCGTATTCAAGCTATTCAAAAATTCGAACAAGGAGAATATAGAATATTAATTGCAACAGATGTAATTGCACGTGGTATTGATGTTGATGATATAACACATGTAATTAGTTTTGATACTCCTGATTATCCTGAAAACTACATTCATAGAATTGGTAGAACGGGTAGAGCTGAGAAAAAAGGTAAATCAATTGCTCTGGTTTCTAAAATTGAAACTGAATATTTAGAGGATATTGAAGAAATGATGCAATATGAAGTTCCTAAAATTGATATCCCAAGAGATGTTGAAATTTCGGAACAACTACTTGAAGCTGAAAAGGAAAATACAAATCAGCAAAACTACATTGGTAATTTAAAAGATCGAGAAGGAAGAGGAGATGCTTTTCATGAAAAGAAAGCCAAAAACCAGAAAGAGAATCTTGGAGGACCAGGACGTAGAAAGCCTAAAAAGACAAGACCAATAAATAGAGCTGCTCAGCGAAAAAGATCGCAGAAAAGTAAAAAATAATATACAAAACGTAAGTCTAATTTTAGGCTTACGTTTTTTTTTGTTCTACACATAATTTTAACCTGCCTAAAAATTTTATTTTAATACATCAGCAATAAAAATAAACATTATTAAACTTTGCATAAAAATATAATACATAAGTATCTATATATCAACGATGAAAGTAAAATAAATAGCGCTGTAATGTAATAACATGTTAAATGAATTAGTATATTTAAGGTACTACTACAATAGTATACCCTAACATATACGCTTTTCAATATTAACACTAACCCTACATTGCAATATGGATACTTACTTGAACATAGAGAACAAGGTACGAGAATTGGAAGATGAGAATAAACAACTTCGAGCTATAATGTTGCAATGGGATTCTGCCGAGAACACACTCAAATCATCTAATGGTGAATTAAAAAAGAATGAACAAAAGCTAACCATGGCTTTAAAAGCATCGGAGTATAAAAATAAATCGAAAAGCTCATTTTTAGCCAATATGAGTCATGAGATAAGAACTCCTATGAACGGAATTGTTGGTATGGTAGAAGTACTATCTCAATCTAAACTTACTTCAGAGCAATCGCATTATTTAAAAATAATAAACTCATCGGCCGAAAATTTACTTGTATTAATAAACGACATACTTGATTTTAGCAAAGTTGAAGCAGGAAAGATTGATTTAGAAAATATTGAATTCAGTATTGATGAAATAATTTGGAATGTAGTAAATATTTTAGGTTTAAAAGCAAAAGATAAAGGAATAGAATTAATAACCTATATAGACAATAAACTACCTAGAAATTATAAAGGCGATAAAGTTAGAATTCAACAAATACTTACAAACCTTATAAATAATGCTATAAAATTTACACCTAATGGCGAAATTTATATTAGTTGCGAAAGTGGTATTGTAAAAAACAACAAACATCAAGTAATTATTAGTGTACAAGATTCGGGTATAGGAATTGCTAAAGAAAACTTGCAAAAATTATTCGAAAGCTATACTCAAGTTGATGAAACAATTACTCGACGTTATGGCGGTACAGGTTTGGGACTTGTTATTTCTAAAAAAATGACCGAATTAATGGGTGGTAAAATTAATGTAGAAAGCAAAGTTGGCACTGGCTCTATTTTTACTTTCGATATTTGGTTAGATAACATTGAAGCTAAAAAAAACAATGACACATTTGAGGCTATAGAAAAAAACAAATCGGAAATTAACATTATGCTTGTTGATGATAATGCTATAAACATAAACGTATTTTCGAAATACCTTGAAAGCGAAGGGCTAAATTTTAAATCATACATTAACCCAGTAGATGCCTACAATACAATAGTTAAAGAGGAAAATAACATTGATGTATTTTTATTGGACTATAATATGTTAGAATACAATGGTATTGATTTAGCTAAAAAAATAAAACTTATTGATTTTTATAAAAATTCTAAAATAATTATACTTTCTTCTCTATCATTATCTGAAATAAATGATGTTTATGATAATAAAATAATTGACAAATTTTTATTAAAACCTTTAAGATACAACGAACTTATAGGGTCGATATATTCATCTTTAAAACTTCTTAATAAAAAATCGAATAGTTTAAATATTGACAAAGCAAAAATTTGTTGCGACATACATCCTTTAAAAGTACTTGTTGTTGATGATAATAAAGTAAACTTAATGGTAGCCAAACTAATAATTGGCAAAATGGTTAATAATATTGACATTGCTTATGACGGAAAAGAGGCTCTTGAAATGCATATAAATAACAAATATGATATTATTTTTATGGATGTTCATATGCCAGTAATGAACGGTTTAATTGCCACATCTGAAATCAGAAAACTAGATAATTATATTTCAAACGTACCTATTGTAGCAATGTCGGCAAGTGCAATGAAAGAAGATATTGAAGCTTGTAAAAAAATAGGTATGGATTATCATATAAGCAAGCCTTATAAAATGGACGATATTTCGAACCTACTTGATAAGGTTTCCGAATTGGTAAAACAACACTAGATAACAAAAACACACGCAAGCACATATATTTATAACAAAAAAAGAGAAGC
>JAGLDK010000003.1 GCA_023145615.1 Ichthyobacteriaceae bacterium
TAGCTCCATTATCGTATTGAAATTGTATTCCTATTTGAGTTCTTTTTCCAATTTTAAATTCTGCTCCTACCGAAAAGCCTTCGGTTCCGTATTGAGAATATGGCGACATTTGAGATGCGTATGATTTTCGATATGGAGAATTGTTATTGCGTGGTGCATTAATATCGTAATAACCCGATGCATGAACAGTTACATTTTCATTTACATAGTAAGTACCCGAACCGTAAACTATTGCCTGATTTATGCTACCGTTAACCGTGCCAATTCCTTCTCCTGTAATTCCTAACCCAGAATATTGAGTGTTATTATATAAAAACCCAACAGTAAACGACATGTTTTTGCCCGATGGAATTGTTACAGAAGGAGCTATGTAATTAGAAAAAGCACTTCCATTATTTCCAAAGCTACTAAACGATGAACCTGCATCAATATTGTATTTAACATTTGCGTTGTACGATACTTTGTTGTCGCTTTCTTCTTTAGAGTACCACATGTCTTTATCAACCGAATTTTGCGAAAATCCTAAATTAGCAATGGCAATAAAGATTATAGAATATATAAATTTCATAGTTTTAGTTTCTTAAATTACTGCTAAGTTAAAAAATTATATGTAAAAAGAGGCTAACCGATAGATTATCGGTTAGCCTCTTAGTGTATTTTAACAATAAGTAAGAATATACTTTTAGTATGCTCTTTTATTATTTCCTTCCATAAAGTTTATAAACGCATTGTTTACAACTCTGTTTCCTCCCGGAGTAGGGTAATCTCCTGTAAAGTACCAATCGCCAGGCGATTTAGGGCATGCTTTATGAAGATCAGATACAGTTTGGTATATTACTTTTATTTCAGCGTTTATTGTTTTTGTTTTAAGCATTTCAGCAATTTTATCCGAAATTTGTTGATCGGTAAAAGGATCAAACATTTCAGTAACATAGTTTACAATATCAGCATCGGTTTTTCCAACCTGAGCTTTAGATTTCTTGTAAATGTTATCTAAAATAGCTTCTTGCTTTGTGTCTTTTAGTAATTCAACAGTAGCTTTAAAAGCAATAAAATCTTCAAGCTTAGCCATGTCGATACCATAACAATCGGGGTAACGAATTTGTGGAGCCGATGAAACTACAACTATCTTTTTAGGATTTAGCCTGTCTAAAATACGTATAATACTTTGCTTTAAAGTTGTACCACGCACTATACTATCGTCAATAATAACTAGGTTGTCATTTTCTCTAACCGATCCGTAAGTAACATCATAAACATGTGCAACTAAATCGTCTCTACTATCATCGTCGGTAATAAATGTACGAAGTTTAGCATCTTTAACAGCAATTTTTTCTACACGAGGTTTCTGAGTAAATATCTCTTCAAGCTTTTCAGGAGTTACATCAGTACCAAGCTCTAAAATTTGCTTTTGTTTCTGATTATCCATGTAAGTTTCAATACCATCAACCATTCCGTAAAACGCTGTTTCGGCAGTGTTTGGAATATACGAGAATACAGTGTTTTTTAAATCACCATCAACAGCATCAATAATTGCAGGAATAAGTTGTCGTCCTAACTCTTTTCTTTCCTGATATATTTCGGCATCACTTCCTCTAGAAAAATAAATTCTTTCGAAAGAACACGCCTGGTTTCTTTGTTTTTCTATTACTTGTGGTAATGATATTTTACCATTTTTTTTAATTATAAGTGCTTTACCACGCTCAAGTTCTTTAACATCATCAAACGAAACATTAAATGTAGTTTGAATTACTGCTCGCTCTGACGCTACTGCAACAACTTCGTCATCGGCATAATAAAAAGCCGGACGAATACCCCAAGGATCTCTTAATACAAATGCATCACCATGCCCAAGCATACCTGCCATTGCATAACCACCATCCCAACGCGGAGCAGCTCTTTTTAAAATGTCTTCTAAATCTAAATCTCGTTCAATAAGCGGTGCAGCATCTTTTTTAGATACTCCATTAGCCTTGTGCATGTAATATAATTTTTCAACCTCTTCGTCAAGGAAGTGGCCAATTTTTTCCATTATAGTTACAGTATCGGCTTGTTCTTTTGGGTGCTGACCTAAATCGATTAAACTCTGAAATAACTCAGAAGTGTTAGTCATATTAAAGTTACCTGCAACAATTAGGTTACGACTCATCCAGTTATTTTGACGTAAAAATGGATGTACGTTTTCAATACTGTTTTTACCAAAAGTTCCGTAACGTACATGACCTAAAAATAGTTCACCCGAAAAAGGTAAATCATTCTTTACCCATTCCATATCGTTTACCTTATCCTTATTTTCCTCCATCAACAAATTTAACTTTCCGTTGATACGTGCAAATACATCTTGAATAGGAGACGAATCGTTACTTCGAACACGACTAATATATCTTTTTCCGGCAGGAACATCAAACTTAATGTTAGCAATACCAGCACCATCTTGTCCACGGTTGTGTTGCTTTTCCATCATTAAATACATTTTATTTAATCCATAAAATGCACTTCCGTACTTTTCTTTATAGTAAGATATTGGCTTAAGTAATCTTACCATTGCAATACCACACTCATGTTTAATCGGTTCGCTCATAATATTTAATTAATTACACTATTGTGTTTTTAAAGTTTATTATCAAGGCGCGAAATTACTCAATTAGTTTAATATATAACATTCAATATATTTAAATATTACGTTGCTTATTTAGTAGTTGATTGATAATGTGTGCTATTCGGTGTTTTATGTTTAGTGATGTATTATTTTGAATTGCAATTAATTATGCTAATAGACGTAAATACTTACAATGTGTAGTTGGTGTTTTAATAATGAATAATATACTTAAAGTGTTATTGCTGTTTTGTAATATGATAAATGCAACACTTAAATTATTAATTTAATACTCTAAAAATAAGTAATAAAAATATTAAATAGCTGTAGTGTTTTTTATGCTTGATTTTACTGATGTATAGTATTTTACTATAAAATATAACGGACTATTAAATTTAACACTCTGAAAATAGGAAATAAAAAATATTAAATAATTATAGTGTTTTTTATGTTTTATTATTGCTGATAAACAATGTGTTACTGCAAAAAAAAAGTAACTGACTATTTAAGTAATGATACATTTTTATTTAGAACTGATAGTGTTTATCCGTTCACTCGTTCTCGAATTAAAATAGGAGTTTATTGGTATAGAAGAATTAACCACTGACAATTAAAAATGGTTATCTGACAAATGTAGTGGAATAGATATTATTGTTAATACCGTTACTATAGATTATATAAATCACGAGATTTGTTATAAAACCTTAAAAATTAACCATTACTTACTTACTTACTTATGTATTTGTAAGTATAGTATAAATACTACTGTAAATCAGTAGTTTAACTTAAAGATTCGCAGTAAATCTTGTATGTGTAAGTAGACAAATGTTTTGGAGGTAGTTTTACTGTATGAAATAGAAATAAGGTAACCCGAGAAACTTAATTTTTAAATCTTACATTATGAAATTATTTACAAAATTTTCAATGTTGGTTGCAGGTTTAATACTTGCTACTAACGTTAATGCACAGGAATTCATCGAGGATTTCGAGAATGCCAGGGAAGAGGGTGTGTCGTTTGGGGCATACGATTCTAGGGCGTCGATGGAAGGAGTTATAGTTAGTTATGCTATGGCTGATGCTGATGATGCTTATGAAGGAACAGGTTCGCAAGCACTTATATTTTTAGATTTAGGTGATTATGATTCTGAATATGGTGAAGTTGCTTGGTATTATGAGCACCTGCATACTTTAGATGGTGTTGAGCCATTTACAAAAGAGGAAGGACACACTATATCAGCAATGATTAATGTTGATAATGACTTAAACGATGAAATGACTGTTAGTATTGCTTTATACGATGGTAATGTAAGCACTATTGTTAAATCAACTAAAAAAATTCCTATTCAAAAAACCGGCGATTATGCTAAGTATGAGTGGAATATTGAAAGTGACTTTCCTGCTTTAGTTGGAGAAAGATTAGTTATTCATAGTATTATATTCGAATCTCCTTTCGATTCTGAAAACGGAGATATGTTACTTGATAATGTAATGATTGAATCTCGTCCTTTAGCTGTTGATGGTGAAGGTGTACCTTGTTTATATACTGGTCAGGGAGATGCTGATGGAGTTTATGTAACTGCAACAGATACTGAGCCTACTGATCTTATACCAGGAATGGGTGATGAATTATCTCAGAAAGTATCATTTACTGATGATGGATCTACTGACGAAGATTGGTATTATAACCACGAGTATGTTTGTGATGATGAAGTTACTGCAGGTGCTAAAGTTGGTTTTTATATGTACAACTTAGAGTTAATTGATGATGTACCTTTTACTGTTGGATTAATGGTTAACGGAGAACTTTTAGAGCCAAAACCAGTTGATGTATCTCAGGAATGGGTTCTTTACGAGTGGGAAATAGAAGAAGCTGGTTCAATTGACGGTATTGTATTTGAAATGGGTGGAGAGCACAGAGATATTGAAGTACGTATTGATGAATTCTATATTGACTATAGTCTTGCTAACGATTCTGAAACTTCAATGGCATCTTTAACTTATCCAAGTCCATTTGTTGAAACACTTAATGTTGATGCTAGTAATGCTACTTCAGTATCAGTTGTTTCTTCAATCGGTTCGGTAGTGTATCAAGATAACATGCCTTCTGCAGATCTTTCTGTAAATACTAAGGAGTGGAAATCAGGTATCTATTTTGTTGTAATAAATCGTAATGGAGTTAAACAAACGGTTAAAGTTATAAAGTAATATCGAAATATATTTTTTGATAAAATAAGTACTAACGTGGTACTTGCTGATTATTCAGCAAGTACCACGTTTTTTTTTGTAAATTTTAATATTGCTTTAACTCTGTTATGTTTTTGGTTCTATAACAAATGTATTGGAGTAAATATTATGATGAATATTGATAGTAATGGAATTTATGATAAGTACCATTCCATAATTATCTAGTTTACATAGGTTTTAATTTCATCTTCCATAAATTTGCTTCTTTTAATTATTGATATTATCAATGAAATATTTATTCTTTATAGCTTTTTCTTCAAGTAAATCTTTCTTTTTAATAAGTCTTCTAATTCAAATTCAAAATAGTTTTCCGCATAAATTATAGAATCAGTGGAATTAATGTCTACAATTAAGTCAATATCTCTTATATCAGAGAATTTATTTGTTAGGACTGAACCAAAAGCAAACAAGTGCCTAACCTTGTGTTTTTTACAAAGCTCAGAATTTTTCTTATTATATGAGTCTAAATACATAAACTATAATATTTTATTCAGATGTACTAATAATTAAAATTGTAATCTACGTTGTTGCTTTTCTTCATATAAAAGCTAACGAAGTGCTATAATTAACTATTTACAATTAAAAATTAACCATTACTTAATTCATCGGTAAGTAACATCTATTGCAAATAGTTGCAAGCTGTGGCTTTATTAATTGCAACCTTTTAAAAGGTTATATATCAGTTAAGCGTGTAGCTTATCGAATAGTAAATGTACTATAATGTGTAGTTTATCGGTTTTATATGTATTACGGCATTAAATACTTGCTACTCAGCCGTTTATCGGTAATTTTAAGATATGAAAGACAATAAAGCTAATACTTAGTTAAACTTAATTTTAAATCTTACATCATGAAATTAATTACTAAAATGATGATGTTAGTAGTAGGTTTAATATTTGCTACGAACATTAATGCACAGGAATTTATTGAAGATTTCGAGAATGCGCGAGAAGATGGAGTTTCATTTGGAGAGTACGATTCTTGGTCTACCTCAATGGATGGAGTTATAGTTAGTTATGCTATGGCAGATGCAGAAGATGCATATGAAGGAACAGGGTCGCAAGCAATTGTGTTTTTAGATTTAGGAGATTATGATAGTCCAAATGGATTAGATAATTGGTACTATAAGCACATTCATAATTCAATGGATGGAGTAGAGCCTTTTACAAAAGATGAAGGTTATATTATTTCGTTAATGATAAATGCCGATGGTGATTTAAACGACGAAATGACAGTTAACTTATCTTTATATGATGGTAATGTTAACACTATAGTAGTATCATCTAAAAAACAAAAGATACAAAAAGGTGCAGATTACGTTAAGTATGAGTGGAATATAGATAGTGATTTTGCAGGTATTGTTGGAGAAAGATTAGTTATTGAGAGTATTATTTTTGAGTCTCCTTTTGATTCTGAAAACGGTGATATTTTACTTGATAATGTAATGATTGAGTCAAGACCATTAGCAGTTGATGGTGAGGCAGTGCCATGTTTATTTACAGGTCAGGGAGATGCTACAGGAGTTTATGTAACAGCAACTGATACTGAGCCAACAGATTTAGTACCAGGTATGGGTGATGATTTATCTCAAAAAATATCTTTTACTGATGATGGAGAGTCTGATGAAAACTGGACTTATAACCACAAGTATATTTGTGATGATGAGGTTTCTGCTGGTGCAAAAGTTGGTTTTTATATGTATTCGATGGAATTTATTGATTCGGATTTTAATATTGGATTAATGGTTAATGGTGAGATTGTTGAGGCTAAACCAGTTGTAATATCTAAAGAGTGGGTATTATATGAGTGGGATATTGAAACTTCAGGTAAAATTGATGGTATAGTATTTGAGGTTAATGGTATACACAAAGATGTTGAGGTACGTATAGATGATTTCTATATTGATTATACTTTAGCTACTGAAGAGTTTGGAACATCTGTAGTTGCTGCAGCTTATCCAACTCCATTTACTGAAACATTAAATGTTGATGCAACAAATGCTTCTTCGGTATCTGTAGTTTCTTCAATAGGTTCAGTAATGTATCAAGATAACACACCTTCTGCAAGCGTTAGTTTAAATACTAAAGAGTGGAAATCGGGTATATACTTTGTAGTTATAGACCGAAATGGAGAGAAGCAAACAGTAAAAGTTATTAAATAATATTAAGTAACTTTTAGTTTAAGATAACATGAAAATAAAGCGGGTTATGTGCTGATGTAAGCAGATAGCCCGCTTTTATTTTGTAAAATTTTAAAAGCGAATACAAACTAACTAAAGTTTATTAAATTGATAACAACACATTGTTAATTAAACTAACAATTTACCATTAATAACTATCCTTTATAGTTTGCAATACTGCGTAATTCGGGTTCGTTATTTATAGTAATACGCTTATTATCTATCTCTATAATATTATTTTTTCTTAAATCGTTTAAATTTCTAATTGCTGTTTCAACAGTTATTCCTGCAAAATCGGCAATATCTTTTCTATATAACTGTACCGAAATAGTTTTCCCATCATCATCAAAACCATAAGCATCGGCAAGCATTATTACACCTTCTGCAACTCGTTCTTTTACCGATTTATAAGCAAGGCTAAACATTCGGTTTTCCGAAATTCGTAGTTGTTTAGATAAAAGAGTAAGAGTATCTTTTGCCAAAATAGGGTTCCTTTCTATTTCATCAAAGAAAAAAGTTTTTGTAACAGCACACAGTTCGCAATCTTCAATAGCCACTGCGGTTGCAAAATATTTATCATCGTTTAATAACGATCGGTATCCTAAAGTATCTCCTTCTTTAGCAACACGTATAATTTGTTCTTTACCATTTTCTCCAATAATAAAGACTTTTATTTTGCCTTTTCTAACAATATATACGTATTGAGGAATGTTTCCTTGTACAAAAATGTTTTGTTTTCTTTTTACAAATAAATTTATTCTATTATCATGTAGTTCTTTAAAAGAGCTATCAGATAACGAATGAAATATTGTTTTTGATGCAAATAAACATGATCCGCATCCTCCCTCATTTTCATAGCTACATTTCAACATCTTATGTAATGTTATTGTTTATATTAATAATTTCTTAACAATTAAACAATAGTTTAAAACTGTTTTGCTGTAAGATATTATTTACTTGTTTAATAAGTAAGCGTTTGGCGTTATTCTACAAAATAACATTTTATAAGGCGTTAATCCTATACTTATTTTTTAAAAATCAAAGTATTTATTTAGTATATCAGTTCTCATTCCAACAGAAATCATGTAGTCGTTTGAGTTTTTAAGATATGTTTGTTCTTGCAAAATATCGAATTTACGATAAGTAAAATCCACAAATAATTTAAGGTTAGTTAAGTGGTTTACAATATACCCGCTTTTTAAACCTAAATACATTAAAGTGCCTGTGTTTCCTTGTCCAATTTCGTTTCCATAATTTTGTTCTCTTTCTCGGTACGAACGATAAATATCACCACCCCAATTTGTTACTGTACCATCATCGTTAACACTATCGTATCCTTTTTCTCCAATAATTAATTTCGAGTCTATAAAAAATCTATTATAACGATAACGAATTAAACTTACACTTTCCCAAAAATTTGCGCCCCAAGGGTGAGCTATTGGTTGGTTAAAATGACCGTAGTTTTGCAACACATCACCATGAGAATAAGTGTATGGATTAACCCAATTTATTTCTGATTTTAGCTGTAAATTTTCTATACCAAAAGCATTATAATAATTTAAACCTGTTTGAAACGCAAACTTATTTGCCCAATATCCATTATTAGCTTTTACTTCTTTCAACGTAAACTCATCTAAAGCAAGTTGACCGTAGAATTGAATTGAATTTGATAGTTTTATTTTTGTACTAGCACCAAGCATAGCATTACCACCGCTCGAACCAATTGAAAATTCAACAGGTCGATAAAAAATTACTGGATTAATATAATTAATATCAAAACCTCTAGTTCCAGTGGTGTCCGACCAAACAATACTTTCAAATACACTTATATTAATTCTGTCTGTGATATTCCAACTTAGGTAATGTGCAGTTGCAAATTTTTTCTGATGAACCTCTCCACTTATAGCAACTTCCGGACGTATATCTTGCATCCACATAAAATAATTGGTGTATTTAATATTCCAAAAAGTGGTATTTATTTTTGCGTATGGATAATTAAAAGCACCATCGCTTAAAAATAACGATCTATATCCATCTCCAATAAAGTTTTTTCCAGTACCAAACTGAAGGTTGAAGAATTTATTTGGAGTAAATGAAATAACACCTTCCGCCATTGGAAAATCAAAACCATTATCTTTAAAACGTTTTGCTAAACCTAAACCTGGCACAATAGCCGGATCTTTTCTATCACGGCTAGTGTTAATCCAATTTGTTACATAATCAGGAAAAATAGCCTGAGATTCGTAAAAAGCCGATTGAAAACTAAAACTCTCTCCAAGCTCACCTTTTATATAAACTCCTCGGGTGTTATAAAAAGTTGATTTTTCGTCTGATGCATTGTCTGTCCCAATTTGAAAATCAACAACCGGATCAAGCGTAAACCAATAATCATCGTCATCTACTCGAAGTAAATTTTCGTCGAAAGTTTTACGGGCAAACCAATTTTTATACTCATTATCGAGTAACGAATTATAAATATCAGAGCTGTAATAATTATCAGTTTCTCGTTGAATAAACGGTTTTACAGCTGTGTGAGAGTTATTCCCAATTTCGTTATAGCCATTCTCAATTTCGGCATATCTAAATTTAGAGTAACGTATGTTTTGATCTTGAGCAAAAATATTACTGAAAGAAAATATTAGTAAAGCAAGGAGTGTATTTTTCATGTATAGGTTTTGTATTGTGCCATTAGTAAATTGCTGTAATTAACTGTTTGTTAATTATTTGAAAATACAAATAGGGGTAGTGTACTAGTTATTAGTATTGAATAAATGGAAATCAATTTTTTATGCCGAATATTAAAATAAGTTGATGTTGTTATCAATAAGTATTATTCAACAAACATACGTAAAATATAAGGTAAATGTATTAAAATACGTTACGTAATATAATGTTAATCAGTTAATAAGCTTTTCGATGTAAGATTTTAAAGTATTGTAAATCATTACTTTAATTATGTTGTTGATTTAGTCTCAAAGTTTTAGACTGATTTAAGTAGTATGAAAAAAGAAAGGCAGTTTGTTGATTTTTATCCGATGTAATGCTGTTATTTTAGTTGAAAGTGATTTGCTCAACTTAATAAGCATTTAATAATATTGTATCTTTGTATTTACTATTCCATATATTTAATAAAGGATAACATGCAGGAAAAGAAGAGAAATCATCCAAAGGAAAAATTAGAATTACATGCTAGAAATAAGCATAAAAAAAGATATAATCTTAAAGAATTAGGAGAGACAGTACCTGAATTATTACCGTTTGTATTTGAAAATAAATACGGTGATGAATCAATCGACTTTTTTAATCCCGAAGCTGTTAAAACCTTAAATAAAGCATTGTTGAAGCATTATTATGGTATTGATAATTGGGATTTACCTGAAGGATATTTAACTCCGCCAATTCCAGGTAGAGCCGATTATATACATAATATTGCCGATTTACTTACAGAAGATAATTACGAAGAAATTCCTAAGGGAAATAAAGTAAAATGTGTTGATATTGGAGTAGGGGCAAATTGTGTTTATCCAATTATTGGAAATTACGAATACGGTTGGTCTTTTTTAGCTACTGATATTGATAAGGTTGCTTTACAAAATGCCGAAAATATTTCGAAAACAAATAATTTATTGAATATGGAATTCAGATTACAATCTGATTCGAAAAACATATTCTACGGTGTTTTTAAAAAGGACGAACTTTACGATGCAACAATCTGTAATCCTCCTTTTCATGCTTCGGCAGAAGAAGCACAAATGGGTACTGTTAGAAAACTTAAAAGTTTAAGCAGAAACAGAGAAGATAGAAACAAAATAGCATCGAAAGACAACCCAATTTTGAACTTTGCAGGACAAAATAATGAGTTGTGGTGCGAAGGTGGAGAAAAAGGTTTTGTTAGAAAAATGATTCTTGAAAGTAAAGATTATAAAGATAGATGTATGTGGTTTACCACTCAGGTATCAAAAGAGTCGAACTTGAAAAGTATTTATCGTGCCTTGCGTAAAGCAGGTGTTGAAGATATCAGAACTCTTTCAATGGGTCAGGGTACTAAAAAAAGTAGAATTATAGCTTGGACTTTCTTGTCAGGAAGACGACGAGAGTTATGGGCTAAAAAAAGATGGGGTAAGTAATTGATTATTGATAAAAAACCTCATTAATTTAAATTCATGTATAAAAAAAACGCTTTAGTAAACATATGTTTACTAAAGCGTTTTTTTTATGGTTATTCAATTTCTTTATTTCAATTTTCTAACTTCATCCATTAACTCTTTCATTATTTCGGTTGCTTTACCTTGCAAAAAATAATCGGTTATAGTATCGGTGTAAGCCGATTTTTCGGTGTTGATTTCAATAATAACAGCACCCATTTCTTTTGCCATATATGGTAATGTTGATGCCGGAATAATTTCTCCGGTTGTACCAATAATTAACATTACTTTACAATCTCGGGTTGCTTCAATTGAATTATCGTATTCTTTAAGAGGAATACCTTCTCCAAAAAATATAAAATCGGGTTTTAGTAATCCGTCACATTTCTTACATTTAGGAGCTTGGTTTGTTAATGTAATATTTTTTAATTTTTCAATTTCGCCACAATCAGTACAAATAAATTGTTGGGTGTTTCCATGAAATTCAAAAACATTTGTGCTTCCAGCCTCTTGGTGTAGGTTATCAATATTCTGAGTTATTATAGATTTTAACAAACCTAATTTCTCAAGATTAACCAATTCAATATGTGCGGTATTTGGTTTTGCCTTTCCTATAAAATCAAAAAACAACTCTTTAATAGTTGGCCAACTTTCATCAGTATGCCTTAAATATGTTTGTAAGTCTAAAATGTTAGAATCGTACTTACTCCAAAGTCCATCTTTTCCTCTGAATGGCGGAATACCACTTTCTACCGAAACTCCTGCTCCTGTAAAAGCAGTTGTGTAACCCGAATTTGCTATTAATTTAGCTGATTCTTTTATCATAATTAAGAAATAGATAGGTGCAAATAGTTATTTTTTAAGTGATTTTGTAGCTACAAAATCCTTCAAATAAAAAGGTTCGAAATATGCAGTGTTTTCAAAATCCTTGGCTATAAATTTATTTTCCGATAATTGAGCCATATCAATAGCCGAAGGGAAAATATTATCAACAAACTTAGCATTACTACTTGTAATTATGTCTTTGCATTTTTCGGCACCATCTCCAAAAAAAGTAACTTCTCCTTTTTCTAAAAATTCAGAATAAGAATTTTCATCAATAATTTCGGCTTCAGTTTTTCGTATTTCCTCTAAATCATTATTTAAAACCTTGGCGTAAACTTCCATTCTACGGGCATCTAACATTGGTACTAAAACCGAATTGATGTTTTTTTGTCCGTAAGCCATCGAATCTAAAGTAGAAATGGCAATTAGTGGAATGTTATTTCCGTAGCAAATACCTTTTGCCGACGATACTCCAATACGTAAACCGGTGTACGATCCAGGACCTTTACTAATTGCAACCGCATCAATATCGGTCAACTTTAACTCAGCTTTATTAAGCACATCTTGTATAAAAGGATGAAGTTTTTCGGCATGAGAAAATCCACTTGAATTAAGCTCTTTTACCGAAATTATTTTTCCGTTTTCCGAAATACTAACCGAGCAGTTTTTTGTTGCTGTTTCTAAGTTTAATATTAATGCCATTTACTAAAGTGTTATTTTATTTTATCCCAGTTTGCCTGATTTGCCGGACTCATTGTATTTAAAGTGCTTTTTATTTTTTCGGTATCCACTTTTGGTCCTGCACTAAATATATCTACTATTTCATCAACCTTTGCATCCGAAAAATTTTGCACAATACTTAAATTCGAATTGTATTTTGCAATTTCAGAAATGGTATTTATCGATTGAATAATATTGTTTTTTGCCTTAACCTGATCCTTACTCATTAAATCAAGTCCAAGTCTGTGGTATTTATACGATGCTTTACGTGCATCAGAGTATCTTTCTGAAATTAAATTATCAACAATAGAAAAGCGGTTAATTCTGTTAGAACCTTGTTCCCAGCCAGTGTATCCGTTGTTTTGCGCAACTTCAACAACCTTACGTGCCTTGTTGTAATATTTAGTACCTCCGTTTTCTTTAAAGGTATCATCGTCCATTGCAATTATTAAGTAAGAATAATATGCCAATGTAGAAACCAAGTTGTTAGAAAAATTTTGTTCGTTAAAATCTAACGATTGATTTTCGACGTAAGCAAATTGCAACTTAGTATCCTTGTAATTAAAAATAGGAGAGTAGTAGTCGGTGCCATAAATTGGGCGTCGGCTTTGTACCTGAATACTTGCATCGTATTTATCCGATCCAATTTCCTGATTAATCATAATAGTAAGATTAACATCAATACGCTCTTCAACTTCGTAATTACGATTTGTCCAAATAGACGCATTCATAAATTCTACCAAAGCAGTTTGTAGAGTTTCGAATCTCTTTTTATTAGTACCCGTAATTTTATCGGCATTAACAGTAATTTCGCAATTAAGTTCTTGCGCTGTAAGTAATGTTGATAGCATTATTAAGTATATACTTAGTAGTTTTTTCATGTTAGTAAATTTTTAAGAGTAGTTGAAAATATTACATTTTAGAAATTACACTTGCAATAATATCAGTTGCAACTTCTTGTTTCGATTTTAAATTGAATTCTGAAATATTACCCGAACGTTCAATAATTGTTATTTTATTTGTGTTGTGTGCAAAACCTGCTCCCGAATCTTTTAAAGAGTTAAGTACAATCATATCAAGGTTTTTTCTTTTTAATTTACCTTGTGCGTTTTCAAGTTCGTTATCGGTTTCTAAAGCAAAACCTACCAAAAACTGATTAGTTTTTATTTTTCCTACCGAAGCCAAAATATCCTGAGTTGGTACTAACTCAATATCAAGAGTTTCGGTTTTTTTCTTTATTTTTTTATCAACAACAAATTTAGGCTTGTAATCGGCAACAGCTGCGGCAAAAATTCCAATATCAGTATTTTTAATATTTTCGTGCACCGAATTGTACATGTCGTTAGCCGATTTAATGCTAATAACTTTAATGTTTTTATGAGAAACCGTTTCGGCTGTTGGTCCTGAAATAACAATAACATCAGCTCCTAAATTAGCACATTCTTTAGCTAAAGCATAGCCCATTTTTCCACTCGAATTATTTCCGATAAATCTTACCGGATCAATAGCCTCGTGTGTTGGTCCTGCAGTAATTAGTACTTTTTTGTTACTTAAAGGTAAGTCTTTTGAAATGTCATTTGAAATAAATTTAATTATTTCAGATGGTTCTGCCATTCTGCCTTCTCCAATTAACCCTGAAGCTAATTCTCCAAAACCTGCTTCAATAAAAATGTTTCCGTACTCTTTTAATTTTGTAATATTTGCTGTTGTTGATGGATGATGATACATATCTAAATCCATTGCAGGGGCAAAATATACAGGGCATCGTGCCGATAAATAAGTGGCAATCAATAAATTGTCGGCTAATCCGTTTGCCATTTTACCAAGTGTATTTGCAGTAACTGGAGCCATTACCATAAAATCGGCCCAAATTCCTAAATCAACATGGCTATTCCAAACACCCTCATCTCCTGTTGAAAACTTAGTATGTACAGGGTTTTTAGATAGAGTAGATAATGTTAACGGAGTTATAAATTCTCGGGCAGCTTTAGTCATTATAACTTTTACATTAGCTCCCGATTTAATAAATTCTCGAACCAATAAAGCCGATTTATAAGCAGCAATACTTGCAGTTACTCCAATAATTACATTTTTGTCTTTCAGGTTTGTATACATGTTATAGTGTTGTATTTGTGTTAGAATTTAATTAAACACACAAAGGCTATTTCAAATTAGCTTGTCAAAGAAACAAAAACAATTCTTAATACAGAAAAGCATTGTTGTTTTAACATAACTTATTTTTGAAATAGCCTTGTTTTATTTGTTTACGCAACCTTGTATTTAGTGGTTTTAATTTTTTTTAATAAAAAACCAAATACATATTTAATGTAAATTACTTAGTAGCGTTGTCGTTTTGTGTATTTCTGAAGTATATTTTATCATTTAACCACTCTTCAACTGCAATAGCGTGAGCTTTTGGTAAACGTTCGTAAAAACGAGAAACTTCAATTTGCTCGTTGTTTTCGAATACTTCTTCTAAACTATCAGTATCTGAAGCAAATTCTTCTAATTTCTCAATCAATTCCTTTTTAATATCGGCATTAATTTGATTAGCACGCTTTGCTATTATTACTATTGATTCGTAAAGGTTCTCAGTAGCTTTATCTATTTGGTTTCTGTCTCTTGTAATTGTAGAAACCGCAGCATTGCTTTTTTTGTAATCCATCTTACTTATGTCCTAAATTAATACTTATTCTAAATTTATGATGCTTTCTCAATACCTTTTAATACTTTTTCGTAGTATTTATCGGCTTTCTTCATGTTTTTCGAATCAGGGTATCTGCTTTTAAATAATAAGTAAGCAGTTTTAGCTTCTGTATATCTTTCTTTTTGTTTCGAGTAATAACTATTATCGGCATACAAGAAAAGAGATACAAATTTATTGTAATAAGCATCTTCTCTTAACTCACTATCCGGAAAATCATTTATAAAGTTACCAAAAGTTATGTTAGCAGCCTTGTAATTTTCAAGTTTCATGTATTGTAAAGCAATTTCATAATCTTTTAACTCAAGCTTAGTGCTAAGTTCTCTTATGTTTTTATTTGCTTCTTCAATTTTTTCAGAATCGTTGTATTTATTAATAAACGATTGCATTTCCTCAATAGCCTTAATGGTGTTAGATTGATCTAACGTGTATCTTGGCGAATCGAGATAATAACAATATGCCTTTTTATAAGCTGCATATTCTACCTTTTCATTATCCGGATACGATTTAACATATCTATCATAGTAATATGCTGCCAGCAAATAATCGCCCAAATTGTAGTACGATTCGGCTGTCATGTAAGTAATGTTTTCAGCATCAGGAGTACCTCTGTACGAAACGGCAACTTGCTCGTATAGTTTTACTGCTTTAGTATAGCTTTCATCTTCAAATAACTCATTAGCTAATTTGTACTTGTCTTTTACGTTGTTGCTTTTTAGTACTTTTTCGTACTCGCTACACGATACAAATGATAATGCAATTACTGCGTAAATTGAATATAGTCGTAGTTTTTTAAACATTCTGCAAAGATAAAAATTTATTGTATAATAAAACAAGAATTTTACGTATAGAATTTCAGATTTTTATAATGGGCTAAAACCTATAAATTAAATAGTTAAAATACATGTTTTAATACATGATTAGTTTTTTGTTTTTTTAAGCTAAAAGTTCTTTAAACACTAATGGTGCGGTTATTTTTGTTGTTAGCTTGTGTTGTAATATACACTTAAAAAATTGGTTATATATTATATGCTAATTAGCTATTAATCAGCCTTAAATATTTAATTAGTATGTTTTTATATGTTGCCATGTTGTTCGATTCTTTCATATCTAACATTAAATCATACATTTCAATATTATTTTGATAATCGCCAACCTTAAATTTACTTTTCGACATTGTGATGCAAAACTTGATAGTCCAAATATCCGAATTGGCTAAATTAATAAGTAAATCAAAAGGCGTATTTACAAAATTAAGTACATCCTTAAATTTAGGTTTTCCATACCAGCCAACATCTCCATCGGTAAAATAAATTGTTGGCAATCCACTTGTGTCAACTTTATTTATTTCATCAATATTATATCCCATTAAATAAATTGATACAACACCTGTGTTTTTAAATTCCTTCGAAAGGTCTTCTATAAGTGTATTTAAGTTCGATGTTTTATTATCAAACAAAATTCCAATTGACTTTACTTTCTTTAAATTAAAGTTGTTTATATTGGTTTTTTTAGAATTATTCAACAGCCTTTTATAATGAAGTTCGGCCAACTTAGTTTTTATACTTCCGTAGTTGTTGCTCATAATTTGCAATATTATACTTTACTATTTAATCTCAAAATAAAATTTGTAGTTTCATTATTTAATTTACTGTTTCCAGTTTTTTCATTTAAAAACACTCAAAACATCATTTATTGCTTTATGTTAACATCTATTATTGCCAAAGCATATATATCGTCCTTATTTTTGATTAAATTTGCAAGCATTTTACAAATTTATTTTTGAAGATTAAATGTAGGTAGATGTAAAATAAATAATAATGTTACTAATTAATAGTACGTAAATTATTTTGATTTTATAGTGTCTATTTTACAGTTGTGGGTTGTTTTTTGCAAGATTATAATAGATAATTAAAAATTGCATAATTAACAATTGATATTTTAAAAGAGTATTAATAATTTCGATATTGAGTTAAAAGCCTTATTGAAACAAATATAGTTTTGAGTTATGAGTATGAAAATACCTTCGTTCATGAAAATCAATCAGCATACACGATTTGAGTTTACACCTCGATATTATGATGAGAGAAAAGAAAGATTAGAAAGCATTAAGGCTAAATATAGCGGAAATTCGTCGGAAGAAGAGTTTCAGGAAAGAATAAAAGGTAGCTTTAAACAAAGTGCAAAAACAAATACAAAAAAAGGTTCGAAAACCAATACTAGATTAATAATGATTATTGCTATATTATCGTACTTATCATGGACTTTTATTATTAAGTAAATTAGGGTAAGTAATAATACATGTTTATTTAGAATTGATTGTGTTCATCTGTTCACTTTTATTTTTTCATAACACATAAGTTATTAGCAATAATAAAGTGTAAAAAAACCTCTAATTTTTTAGTGTTTTATATTGCTGATTTTAGAGTGATAAATTAATAATTGCACATTGTTAATTTATAAATTAACGGAGTATTAACTTTTTGTGAAATTTTAAAGCGTGTTATGGAAGATATAATTCAGTTGTTACCCGATAATGTAGCAAATCAAATAGCAGCAGGAGAGGTTGTACAACGTCCTGCATCGGCAGTAAAAGAACTGTTAGAAAATTCTATTGATTCGGGAGCTACCGAAATATCGCTTGTAATAAAAGATGCTGGTAAAACGTTAATGCAAGTTATTGATAACGGTTGGGGTATGAGTCCTACCGATGCTAGAATGAGCTTTGAACGACATGCTACATCTAAAATTTCTCGTGCCGAAGATTTATTTAACCTACATACAAAAGGTTTTAGAGGAGAGGCTTTAGCATCAATTGCAGCTATTGCTCAGGTTGAATTAAGAACCCGACCTGAATCGTACGATTTAGGTTCGTGTATTAAAATTGAAGGTTCGAAAATTAAATCTCAAGATCCTTGTACAACTCCAAAAGGTACAAGTATTTCTATTAAAAATTTATTTTTTAATATACCTGCACGTCGTAATTTTTTGAAATCAGATAAAGTTGAAACCAAAAATATTATGGATGAATTTTTGCATGTTGCATTAGCTCATCCCGAAATTAAATTTACGGTTACCAACAATAATACAACCATGTACTCTCTGCCAAAATCGAATTTAAAAAAGAGGGTAGATTCTTTATTTGGTTTAAAATCGAAGGATAAATTTTTTCCTATTGAAGAAGATACCGATATAGTTACTGTACAAGGTTTTGTTGCAAAACCCGAGTTTGTTAAAAAACGTAGGGGAGAGCAGTTTTTTTTTGTTAACAATCGTTTTATTCGAAGCTCGTATTTAAATCATGCTGTAAATGCAGCTTTCGAGGGGTTGTTGCCTTCCGATAGTTTTCCATCGTATTTTATTTATTTAGATATCGATCCTCGTTCAATCGACATAAATATACACCCTACCAAAACCGAAATTAAGTTTGACGACGAAAGTAGTATTTATTCTATTTTACGCTCAACAATAAAACATTCGTTAGGTCAGTTTAATTTAATGCCATCTCTAGATTTTACCATGGACGCTAGTTTAGATGATGAAATGATGAAACCTAGTAGCAATATATCTCAGCCTGTGGTTGATTTAGACCCTAACTATAACCCGTTTGAAGTAGGTAGTGGAGGAAGTGATTTTCCAACCAAATCAAATTCGGGTGGTGGTACGTACAATTCATCGTCTAATAACTATAAAAAGAAAGATACTTCGGGTTGGGATGCCCTTTATAGTGGTTTAGAAAATTTATCGCCTGAGGATTCTTTTATTACTTCGGTTTCGAACAATATTAATGGAGATAATGTTTGGGAAAGAGAAACCGAGCAACAAACATTAAACGATAACGAAGAATTTTCGACAGGAAACAAAGGCGAAACATACTTTCAACTTCATAGAAAATACATTTTATGTCATGTAAAATCGGGTGCATTATTAATAGATCAGAATCGTGCACACGAACGTATTTTATACGATGAAATTTACAAAGGATTTGAATCGTCGGAATTTACAAGTCAGCAATTACTTTTTCCTTTAGAAATTGGAATGTCCGAATCGGATTGGGCAATTTTGCAACAAGCAATGACGAGTATTGAAAGTATTGGATTTGTTTTTCAGGGTTACTCGAACGGAGAAGCTATTATTACGGGTATTCCATCGGAACTTACCGAAACCCAATCGAACGATATGGTTGAAAAACTATTAGATAGTTTAAATAATAGCGAAGAAAATTTAGTAGAAAACATGCTTAATATGCTTTCTACGTCGTACGCCAAATCAAAGGCTATGAAATACGGAAAAGTTTTAACTCAAGAAGAAATGAGTAATATTTTTCATCAATTATTTGCCGGAGACAATCCAAATTACACCCCTACAGGTAAAGTTATCTCAAATATAATATCGTTAGAAGATATTGAAGGTAGTTTTGCTTAATTTTTACTAATTTAATATGAAACTATAATTACTACTATGCAAAATAATTTTCAGCCAACAAATTTTAAAAGATTACCCGATGTTATTAAAAATTTAATAATTATAAACGGTTTGTTCTTTGTTGGAACAATTGTTTTAAGAAATTTTGGTATAGATTTAGTTGACTTGTTTGGTTTGTTTTTGCCAGGAAGTGAAAAATTTGCACCATACCAGTTTATTACTCATATGTTTATTCATAGT
>JAGLDK010000030.1 GCA_023145615.1 Ichthyobacteriaceae bacterium
GCTTCTCTTTTTTTGTTATAAATATTTAAATTGTTACTTCATTTCTAAATACACATCAATATCGCTAACAAATAAAATATTACATGTAAAAAATATCAGCCTGCTATTTATTATAATTAACCAATAATAGCACCTGCAATTGTAGCAGAAATTAAAGAAGCAATAGAACCTCCTAGCAACGCTTTCATACCAAATTGAGCTAATTGAGTTCTCTTACTTGGTGCTAAAGACCCAATACCTCCAATTTGGATTCCAATTGATGCAAAATTAGCAAATCCGGCCAACATAAATGTTGCAATAACAATTGATTTTTGCTCTACAAACACTCCTGCACTTTTTAATTCCGACAAACTAATATATCCTATAAATTCCGACATTATTAATTTCTCGCCAAGCAATCTACCAACAAGAGTTATATCTGCCGATGTTACTCCTATTACATACATTAATGGTGCAAAAAGATATCCTAATATTAGTTGCAATGATAACTTATCATAATCTCCATTTGTCATTTCCAAAACATAAGCATTTAAACCAGCAATATCTCCAATCCATCCAACAATATGATTAAACATTGCTATAAAAGCAACAAAAACCAACAACATTGCAGCAACATTTACGGCTAACCTCAACCCTTCTCCTGTTCCAACAGACATAGCTTCTAATATATTACTCCCTAAATTTTCATCAGACACAGATATATCTTCATCTACTTTTTCGGTTTGTGGCATCAATATTTTAGATGCTACTACCGCCCCAGGTGCTGCCATAATCGAAGCCATTAATAGTTGCTTTGCATACATTAAACGCAATACAGGATCATCTCCACCCAAAAACGAAACATACGCAGCAAGTACTCCACCAGCTAAAGTGGCCATACCCCCTACCATAACAAGTAACATTTCCGACTTATTCATTTTAGCCAAAAAGGCTTTTATCATTAATGGAGATTCGGTTTGACCAAGAAAAACATTACCCGCAACCGATAAACTTTCAGCTCCCGAAATCTTCAATGTTTTTGTCATTACCCAAGCTAGTATGTAAACTATTTTTTGAATAATACCCAAATAAAATAATACCGATGTTAATGCCGAGAAGAATATAATAGTTGGCAAAACCTGAAAAGCAAATATAAAACCAAAAGTTTCGGTATTCATTAAACTCCCCATTAAAAACTCACTACCCGATCGTGTAAAATCCAAAACAAGCACAAAGAAATTTGACGCTCCTTCAAATAAACTTTGCACAAATGCTACTTTCTGAATTAATAAAGCTATTATTATTTGAGATCCAATTCCATAACCAACAAGTTTCCAGGATATTGCTTTTCGGTTAGAACTAAATAATACAAGTATTAACAGTAAAACCAACAATCCAATTACTCCCCTTACCAAACCTTCGAATGTAAAACCTTGAGATGGCTTTACTTTTGTTGATATTTCTTCAACAACTTTTTCTTTGTTCGGTTTTAATAAGTAAACAATATCATTTTCGGCTGATTTAAGAGTCAAAACCGATTTTGTTAATTCTACATTATACTCAACTAAACTATCTGTGGCATAATTCAACAACAACAAATTATTGTTTAATTTCCAGCTTCCAGTATTAGCACCATCAAGTTTATTTAAATTTGATAAAAAAGAACCATTTTCGTTTAACTCAAGGTATTCGCCATCATCTAAAATCCATTTCTGCTCAATGTTTTGAGATAAAACATTTAAGCTAATTAAAACCATAATTATAAGAAACATCGTCTTTTTCATACTTCCTTTTATTCTTATATTAATTTCTACATAATTAATACAAGCACAACAAATGTGCTAGTATTAGCATAATTATACTATTCTAACAATATTAACGCTTAAAGCATTAAAGAAAAGTAATAGATATTTTAAAATTAATCCGATTCATTTCTGCGTTCAATTTCATCTCTTAAATTGGCCGCTTTTTCGTAATCTTCATGTTCAATTGCATCATCAAGTAACTGATTTAGCGCTTCTTTTTCTAACGAGCTATATTCAAATGCATTATCTTCAGTACTATCATCTCCTGAAAGATTTTCTTCATCTTCTTCAATTTCTTCATTATTATATAAATGAGTAGATGATTCTTCTTTAGATTCGTTCATTGATTCTCCTTCTTGCTCCATCGACAAGTTTACACCTGCCTGATCTAAAATACCTTTGTATGTAAAAATTGGAGCATCAAATCTTAAAGCAAGTGCTACAGCATCCGAAGTTCTAGAATCAATTACAACCTCCCTAGTTCCTTGTTTACAAACTATACTTGAATGAAAAACTCCATCTTTTAGTTTATGAATTATAACTTCTCTAACTATTATGCCAAACTTTGTAGCAAAATCTTTAAATAAATCATGAGTCATAGGACGTGAAATTTCAATATCCTTCTCAAGTGCCAATGCAATTGCTTGTGCCTCAGTTTTAGCTATTATTATGGGTAATTTTCTCCTGTTATTATCATCATCATCTGCGCCTGCTTGCTCGCTTAATATTAATGCATATGCCCCTGTTTGAGTTTGACTGTAAGATATGCCGTTAACCAAAAGTTTAATTAAACTCATATTCAGAATATTAAAATTTTAAGTATCATAATATATTTTTTTACCCTATTGAACAGTAATAATACTAAATATAAAGTGCATTTCATCAAACATCAGAAGAGTTGCACTCATAAATCGACTAAGTATAATTCAATAGAAATTTTGTAATAATATTTCGTACAAAACAAAAAAACAAACACTCAATAATACCTAATAAAATTTTGTATTATTGAGTGTTGTTTATGTATTAAATTATTCTTTTAATTCTTTAATTTTTGCAATTAATTTAGGAACAACATCAAAAGCATCTCCAACAATTCCATAATCAGCAGCTTTAAAAATAGGTGCTTCATCATCTGTATTAATTGCTACAATTATTTTTGAAGAATTAATACCTGCCACATGCTGAATTGCACCAGAAATACCAATAGCAAAATAAAGATCAGGAGCTATGTTTTTTCCAGTTTGCCCAACATGTTCGTTATGAGAACGCCATCCAATATCCGAAACTGGTTTAGAACAAGCAGTAGCTGCATTTAAAACCTCAGCCAACTCTTCAATCATAGTCCAATTTTCAGGAGCTTTTAATCCTCTACCTGCCGAAACAACTTTTTCGGCATCCATTAAATTTATTTTACCTGTAGAAACTTCAACTTTCTCACTTTTAACATTGGCCTCCACTACACTTGCTGAATATTCTTCAACACTTGCCGAAACAACATTTTCTTTTACTCCGTAAGAATTTTGAGCAATTACTAATACTTTATTTTCTTTCGATAAAACAACATCGGCATGTGCTTTATTCGAAAATACTTTACGATTTACAGTAAACGGATTTAACGCCGATGGTTCGGCAATAACACCTGTTGCCAAAGAGGCATTCCATGCAATAGATAATGCTGGTGCAAATGAATTTACATTCGAAGTGCTTAGCATTACAAGAGTATGCGTACCTTCTTTATCAGCTATATTTTTAAGTAAATCGGCATAACTATTTGATGCAAACTCTTTTAAACTTTGGTTTGAAACACTAATTATTTTAGAAACACCATAGTTTTGTAATTCTGTTGCATCATCGGCATTTACAACCAAAGCCACTGCTTCAGTATTCATTTTAGAAGCTAAATCAACTCCATAACTAACAGCTTCGAAACTTGATTTTTTAAATTTACCATTCCAAGATTCTGCATATATTAATATCGACATACTTTTATGTTTTTATTTAATTAAGGAAAACTCAATAAATTGCACCGTAAAAAAATTACGCATACAAAATTAAAATCTACAATGCTTTTGCTTCGTTATGTAACAAATCAACAAGCTCTTCTACATTGTCGGCCGATACCATTTTGCATTCAGCTTTAGCTTCAGGCTTTTCAAATTTTGTAAATTCCAACATAGTTTCAGTAGCAGAAGGTTCAACTACAGATAATGGCTTTTTACGAGCCATCATAATTCCTCTCATATTCGGAATACGCAACTCCTCCTCTGTTACCAATCCTTTCTGACCAGCAATTACCAAAGGTAAATTAGCACTTAAAGTTTCTTTTCCACCGTCAATTTCTCTAATTACAGTAGCTTTTGCACCATCAATATCTAAACCAACAACAGCATTTACAAATGGCATATTATTTATTGATGCCAATAATCCAGGCACCATTCCACCGTTATAATCTATCGATTCTTTTCCTGCCATAATTAAATCGAAACCACCATCTAAAGCAACTTTTGCAATTTCAGATGCAACTGTTAAACTATCTTTTGGATCAAGATTTACACGTATTGCCGAATCGGCTCCAATTGCTAATGCCTTACGCAAAGTAGGCTCTGTAGACACCAAACCAACATTTACAACAACCAATTTAGCCGATTGTTTTTCTTTTAATTGCATTGCTTTTGCAAGCGTAAATTCGTCGTGTGGATTTATTACATACTGAATACCTGTTGCATCAAACTCAGTATCGTTATTTGTAAATTTTATTTTCGATGTGGTATCAGGCACATGTCCTATACATACTAATATTTTCATATTTGATTGGATTAATTTTAAAAAAGCAAATTTGATGATTTTAATTTAAGAAATTAGTACCATTTACTTAACATTTAATGTTAAAAATATATCATTACTATACAAGGTAAGCGTTATTAATGCAAAATCAGTTAAAAACAGTTAGCTAATACTACATATCAAGAACTTACAAAAAAGATAAAGCAATCAACTTTATTTACAAATTATTACTTCTTAAATTCAACAAAACAAGTATTAATTAAAACTTCGTTAAATTATCAATTTAACACTCTAAAAAAGTAATAAATATTAATTATCAATGGTTAATTATCTAGCACCTAAATACTCGTTAACCTTATGTACACAATAATTACGTTATGGCGCTTATAAGTGCATTAAACAACCATAGTAGTTACATGTTTTACATTACTGATGTACAATGTATTACAATAAAAAGCAACGAATAATTAAGAAATAAAACTATCTTAAAATGATACCTAAAAATACACTGTTTATAATTTTACTTATTTCATCATGTTTATCCGCAAAAAATTATCAAAATATAAATTGGATTAACCCCAATGGTAATTTTTTAGTAGAAAAAAACAACATCAGTTTAAATGATACTCAAGCAGGTAGTTCAAAAATTTTTACCGAAATAATTAGTTCTGAAAATAAAGAATGGGAATTTGATGTTGAAATAAAGTTTAATCCATCAACTAATAATTACGCCGAAGTTTACCTTTTATCAACTTCAAATAATTTATTAGATGATGACAATATTGTTCTTAAAATAGGTAAGAATAAAGATAAAATTGAGCTTGTTGAATATAATAATAAAAAAGCCACAACCATAATTGAAAGCAACGAAGGTTTATTGAATTTCAGCACAAACAGTTTCAGAATAAAAATTAGCTATTTAAATAATACTTGGAATATTTTTACAAAGCAGAACGATGATGACAATTATAAAACAATAGGTACAAAAACATATTCTACCGAAATAAACAACTATAAATATTTCGGAATTATTGCAAATTACACATCTACCAGAGCTAATAAGTTTGCTTTCCGAAACTTTGTTTTTACGAACATTACAAGTAACAATAATTTGCAAAATGTGGCTGATATTAAAATATTAAACAGTCAAACTTTCAACATTACTTGTACTAATGAAACTATGTTAACCAAAAAGTGTTTTAATTTTTCGATAAAAAGCATTGAGACAAACGACAATATACACTTTACTATTATTACTACCGATAAATTTATTTCAGGCAAATATTACAACATCGAAATAAAAAACATGGTTGATATAAATGGCAATTTATTTCCTAATTCCTCAACCAAAAAACTTTACTACAAATCCGAAAAACACCACATAAAAATAAATGAAATAATGTTCGACCCGAGTCCTCCAATTGAACTTGCACAAACCGAATATGTTGAATTTATCAATAATACTGATGGCTTTGTGTTACTGAAAAATTGGACAATTGAAATTGGAAGTAAAACAATTACGGTAGATTCTTTAATTCTAAATAAAAACGATTTTTTAATAATTACCCACGATTCTATTAACACAACCGATAACAGCAAACAAATTATCAGCAATATAACTCTGAATAATAAAGGTGCAACTATTAAAATATTCGACAATAAAAACAACATTATTGATGAAGTAGAATACAATAGTAAATGGAATAATAACGATTACAAATACAGCGGAGGTTGGTCGTTAGAACTTATAAACCCTAAAAACAACTGTATTATAAAACAAAATTGGAAGTATTCTGATAATTTAAAAGGTGGAACTCCAGGAGCTAAAAACTCAAATTACAACTTGAATTACTACCCAAATAGCAATGCAAAATATATTGGATTCAACACTAATAACAACTTAACTAAGTTGTATTTAAATTTTATAAACTTCGTAAATATTGATGAATTATATATTGAAACCAACTACAATAGTAATTATTCCACAATTAAAACAAACCTCACAAATGGCAATTCTCAATTAATTATTGATTTAGAAAACGAAATAACAAGTAAAACTTATTTTGAATTAGATAACCTGAAAAATTGTGGATACGGAAATTATATTAAACCTATAATTGTAAAAATAGCACCAACAAATATTGCAGATAATAACGATATTGTAATAAATGAAATTTTATTTAATGCTGATAAAAACATTCCAAAGTTTATTGAATTTTATAATAAATCGGGGAAATTTATAAATATAAAGAACTACTTAATTGCAAATTTTAATCAGGATAACAACGGAGCTGTATTCGAAAAAGAAAAATACATTACATCTGAAAACACAATTATTGCTCCGAAAAGTTATTTTGTAGTTACAACTGATATTGAAACTTTAGCCACAAAATATACCAACTCCGAAATTTCAGTATTCATTGAAATAGAAAGTATGCCAAAATTAAATATTGATGAAGGAAAAATTGCTTTACTACTTCCTAACTCCGTATGTATTGATAAAGTTTATTACACTAAAAATATGCATTTTGCACTATTGCCCGAAAATAATAAAAAAGGCATTTCGTTAGAAAGAATAAATCCGAAGATAAATAGCATAGACATAAATAACTGGACAACAGCATCGGAACAAAGTGGTGGCGCAACTCCTGGATTAAAAAATTCGTGCTTGGTAAATTTAAACTCCGAGAATAATGAAGAAATTATAATGGTACACCCTGAAGTTATTACTCCAAATTTAGACGGATTTAACGATGTTGCACAAATACAGTATAACGTAAAAAAAGAGGGTAAAATTGCTAATGTTTTTATTTACAACCATAGTGGCAATTTGATTAAACAAATTGCCAACAATTTTTTAATGAGCACCGAAGGAAGTTTTATTTGGGATGGTTGTAATTCTGAAAACGCAAAAGTAAGCAACGGCATTTACATTGTTTTAATTGAAATTTTCGATTTAAATGGCAATAATCAAACAATAAAGAAAATAATTGTGGTTGCGTAATTTTCATAAACTATATTCCTATTTAAAAGCATCAATACTTAATAGTTTTGTAATGTCATCAGTTTCAACGTTGAAAAGCCATGTTTGAAAACCTAAACTTATAGCAGTATCAATATTTTCTTTCGAATCGTCAACAAATAAAGTCTCTTCTGGCTTAATATTTTCTTTATTCAATAACTGTGTAAAAATATCGGCATGGGGTTTTCGTGCATCCATTTCGTATGAATAATAAACTTTATGAAATGAATTTTCGAATTGATCGAACTTTTCCTGTTCTCTCATTCTTAAATAATTTATATGCAATATATTTGTATTCGATAACAAGTATAAAGGATACATATCTTTTAGCTCAGTTAAAAAATCAACTCTGTTTTGTGGCAAAATTGATAGTAACGAACACCACATTTTATCAACATCATCGTTAGTTAATGTTGATTTACTAACTTCTTTTACCACTTTATAAAATTCATCAGGCTTAATTTCGCCTGTTTCAATACCTAAAAGCACCCTCCTAAGCTCAACCGACGACCTATCTATTTTATAAAAATCAAGCATTGAATACATTTTCGGCCAATCTAAATCTAATATAACACCACCGAAGTCTAAAATAATATTTTTTATTTTACCCATAACAAATTGATTTATTGAAAGTTAATTAATTACATTAAAAATAAATGTAATTTTTTACAAATAAGAGTTGCACAGTATTAAATTTCATCGTTTATTTGCATCGCAATCAGGAACAAACATTATGTTTCAACTGAAAGCAGGAAGACTTTTATTAGTCTGAGGTCCTATAGCTCAGTTGGTTAGAGCACCTGACTCATAATCAGGTGGTCCCAGGTTCGAGTCCTGGTGGGACCACTGTCAAACCCCGAAACTCCACGGTATCGCAAGATGCAGGCTGGAGTTTCTTTTTTTTATACCTACCTCAAAAAAAATACTTATTACAACTTCTGTATATCCCATTTATTCTTGGGAACTATTAAAATCATATAAATTACAATTCCTTAATTACACAAAACCATAAACGATACACTTGTACATAAAATTTAAATATATTTTCATTATTTTTTACGTATAACGTTTTAGTTGAATATATTTGAAGCTAATATTTATTAGGTGTTTTAAATTTACTCCTAAAATATAGTTTGGTTCTAAAAAAAATCAGATAAAAATAGTTAAACCATATTAATTGCTAAAGTTAAACATCTTAACAATTAATCAGTTAAACAAAATTCAAATCTCTGACTTAATAAAAGAACAAATATTTTTAACTTTCAATTTATTAGTATGAAAAAAACATTGGCATTATTTGTAGGTTTATTTTTAGCTTCAAATATTTTTGCACAGGAAAAGGTTAATCAAAACCAAAATGCACCAAATATTGTATTCAAGAGTATGATTGTTGATTACGGAACTATTGAAAAAGGTGCTGATGGTGTTAGACCTTTCGATTTTGAAAACATAGGAAAAGAACCTCTAATTATTGCTAAAGTAAGATCATCGTGCGGTTGTACTGTAGCTTCTTACCCTAAATTTCCTATTGGACCTGGAGGTGTTGATAAAATTGAGGTAAAATATAACACAAGCCGAGTTGGTCCTTTCCGTAAAACGGTTACAGTTTATTCAAATGCAATAGAATCGACAATTAAACTTAGCATAAAAGGAGAAGTAGTAAGTAAAAAGTAACCCGTATATTATATGCTTAACGAGGAAATACTTAAAAAAATAAACTTAGAAATTAGTGCCCGACGTATTGTTGAGGGTACTATTTCGGGTTTGCATAAGAGTCCTTTTCATGGATTTTCTACTGAATTTGCAGAACGTAGACAATATAATAATGGAGAAAGTACAAGGTTTTTAGATTGGAAGTATTTTGCTAAAACCGAAAAAAAGTACATTAAGAAGTATGAGGAAGAAACCAATTTAAGATGTCATATTATACTCGACACCTCTTCTTCTATGTTTTTTCCAAATCCAATTTCAGCTGATTTAGAAAAAAGTAAAATTGGTTATGGCACTTTACTTGCATCGGTATTTATGCACATAATTCGAAAACAACGAGATGCCGTTGGACTGAGTATGATTTCGGATACTATTGAATTTAACAGCCAAGAAAAAACAAATTATTCGCACTATCAAAAATTACTTTCGGTACTCGACAGTAACCTTACTTCGAAAAGAGTAAACTCTAAATCTAACATTATTGATAATCTTAATCAGTTAGCTGATAAATTCCATAGAAGATCTTTTATAATTGTCATTTCTGATTTTTCAGATAATAGCATGGATGCTGATAAACTATTTGATGCTATAAAGCATTTGTCGTATAAAAAGCACGAGGTTGTTTTATTTAACATTACAGATAAGCTTAAAGAGGTTGATTTAAACTATACTGACTCGGTAATTAAGTTTATTGATTTAGAAAGCAACGAAAGTGTTTTATGGACAAAAGGACAAGGTATTGACGACTATAGAAACATGGTAATGTCTCAATCTGAATTACTACGCAAAAAGTCGCTACAATACAAATTCGACTATCAGCAATTAGATATTAATAAAGGTTTTGAAGGTGCTATATTTTCGTATTTAAAAAAAAGATCCACATTTTTTTAAAATATATTTGCGAGGTATAAAATATGTCATATATTTGCACCCGCAATCAGGAAGATATATGGTTGCGAGTTCTTACAATTATTGGTCTGGTAGTTCAGTTGGTTAGAATACATGCCTGTCACG
>JAGLDK010000031.1 GCA_023145615.1 Ichthyobacteriaceae bacterium
TTGATTAATGAATCCCTTTTTGTTTATTTCTCCATATGGTTAAAACCTCTAGCCTGAATTGGCATTGATTCTCCTCCTCGGGTAATTAAATTTACACCAGAATTTTTATCGGTTATATGTCCAATAATTGAAAAATTAGGGTTCCCTTTTATTTTATCAAAATCGGTTTGAGGTATAGTAAATAATAGCTCATAATCTTCTCCACCATTTAATGCAATTGTGGTAGTATCAAGTTTAAACTCCTCGCATACATTAATAAATGTAGGATCTATAGGTAATTTATCTTCATACAAATTACAACCTACTTCCGACTGTTTTGTAATATGAAGAATTTCAGATGAAAGTCCATCAGAAATATCAATCATTGATGTTGGTACAATTTCAAGTTCGTTTAACAATGGCGGAACATCTTTACGAGCTTCTGGCTTAAGCTGACGTTCAATAATATAATCGTAACCACTTAAATCGGGTTGAGAATTTGGATTTACTTTGTAAACTGCTTTCTCTCTTTCTAAAACCTGAAGCCCCATATAAGCAGCTCCTAAATCTCCCGAAACAACAACTAAATCTCCAATTTTAGCACCATTACGCTTTACTGCTTTATCTTTTTCAATTTCGCCTATTGCAGTAATTGAAATAACCAAACCTAAGTTTGAGCTAGTGGTATCGCCTCCAATTAAATCAACATTGTATTTTTTACAAGCCAATTTCATACCATCATAAAGCTCATCAACAGCCTCAACCGGAAAACGGTTAGAAAGAGCTAACGATACAGTAATTTGAGTAGCCTTACCCATCATAGAATATACATCAGATAGGTTTACCATTACAGCCTTATATCCAAGGTGTTTTAATGGCATATACGATAAATCGAAATGAACATTTTCTACCAACAAATCGGTAGAAATTAATGTTTGTTTATCTCCAAATTCTAAAATAGCACAATCATCACCTATACCAAATTTGGTTGACGAATTAACTAATTCAATATTCTTTGTTAAATAATCAATCAATCCAAACTCTCCAAGTTCAGATATTGAGGTGCGTTGCGGTTGTTTATCTTCTATCATATTTTTTGGCCTTTAACCCATAAGTATTAAGCTTATGGCTTTATCTCGGTTAATAAAAAATCGAGCTACAAAATTACAAATTTAGTTTGTAATAAAAATCACTCTAAATTTTCCTTTTTATCAAGATAAAAATAATGGGTTTATGTTAAAAAACAGTGGATAATTATTCTTGTTTATAATCGTGATGTTGAGTGGAGATTTTAAAGCTAAGCGGTGTAAACGTAGTAGAATCATTTATATCAACAGTGATAATAGCAATTGTTTATCTGTAGTGATAAACTATATTATACTACACTCATAATAGTCTTTTAAATTCCGTAAAGCTCTGTTCAAAGTAACGATGTACTAATTTGGTTGTAAAACTCAGTGGAATGAATTTTAAATACATACAATGTGATTTTTAAAATGTATATAAAAGCATTTTTTTACGTTAATCTGTATGTTGATAAGCTATAAAGTATTATTAAATGAAAGTGTATTTGGTGTTTTAACTTCTATTAAAGTACATATGAAGTTGTAAATAATGCTATGATTGTTTATTTGTCGAAGCGATACTATATGTTGTCGAGTATAAAATTTGGTTTCAGATTATTGTAATAATTTAATAATTGAAATAGTAAAATGTTGTTTTATCAGCATGCTATAAAAATTAACAGAATTTAAAGCTATGAAGAAATTTAAACACACACTAGGGGTAATATTCCTTGCTGTAGTGGCATTAATGTCTTTTTCGTGCGAGAAAGACGTAGAAGATAAGGTAGCCCCATCAGTAGAAGAACAAAAAATGGCGGATGTAACATTTACATTTAACAATCCAAGTGCTTTTGCTAAAGGAAATAATGGAGCTTCGATAAGTTCTGACGATTTACCTATATGTTACGATTCTATACCAAGCAGAATTATGATATTGCTTGATGGGTTTGATGAATCGGAGCCAAAACAATATTTTTTGGATTTGATACCTGTTGATGAAGGTAGGCAAACTGTTGTTATGAAGCTTGAGGCTGATAAAACATACACTATAAAAAAGTTTGAAGTGCAAACTGCTAACGGAACAACAATAATGGCAAGTCCATTAGAGGGGTCGAAATACGATGTTTTATATGGTTTTGAAAATAATGTAGAAAAAGAATTTACAGTTAAACCTTTCGAGAAGAATAAAACATCAATTGATGTACTTTGTTGGAGAAGTGGCGATTTTTTAAATTTCGGTTATAAGTGGCTTGAGTATGAGCAATACGAGATTAAAACACTTCGTTTCTTTGGCGATTTTTGTACAAAGTTTTACGAAGATTGGCATGTGTCAACAAATGTTAACCCATACTACGGTCAAGAATATGATGGGTATGATTTTCCTGCAATTTTTGAAGTTCAGATTTTAAAAGATGGAGAGGTAATTAATACTGAAAGTAATTTGGCTTGGAAAGGTGTTGGAAAGCCTTTAACTATTGAGTATTTAGATAGAAAAAGTATTCCTAACGAGCAATTTACTGCTTTAATAGTAATGTATAAGTTCGATGGAACTAAATCGGTTATTGCCGAAATTGATTTTACCGATAACGATTGGTCAGAAATAGGAGTAAATTCTTGGGGAGGAGATGATGCAGTATTTGATTTTGTTATTGGAAACTGTGGTAATTCGGATGCCGACTTAGAGCTTCCATCGTATTTGCCAATGCCAGAAAGTGCTTATCTTACTTTTGATGCTAGCGAAAAGTTTCCATCGGCAGTTGGGGCTAACTTATTAGGAGGTTATTCTAAAATTACAGTTAGTGATGTAAAAGGAGATTCAACTTCTGAGATTTTTGAGGGTTCGATACATCCAGGTTGGTGTTTAGATTATCAGGCTCCAATTACAAACGGAGAGTTTAAGTTTTACTCATCGTTGGATAATAATTCATTACCTGAAGAATTAAAAGGATTAAATTGGGAAGGTATTAATTGGATTTTAAACAACATTGAAAAATTAAAGTATCAGCATAATACCAAGTTTGGAACATTAGATCCAAATGTTACATCAAAAATAATTCAGGCTGTTATTTGGAAATTTACAAGTAATACTTACGGTGGCAGTTTAACGCAATTTGAGGCAAACGGAGAAAAGGCAAAAGCAGTTGTTGAATTATTTAATAAAGTTAAAAATATAAAATACAAGCCACCAGTTGGAGGTTACGCATTAGTTTTGGCCGCACCAGTAAAAAAAGGAACAAAAGGATATCCGCAAATATTCGGAATAAGAATTGATCCTTAATAAATAAAAAGTTAAAAAGAATTTTTTACTACTTAGTATAAATTTTACAATAAAAAAGCCACTGAATTCAGTGGCTTTTTTGTTGCTTACAGTTAAGTGTAATTTTATTTCAAATTCATTATAAATAACAATATAGCTAATTAATATAAAAACAAAAAATACTCATTAATGAGTATTGATAATTAAAATTTGCCCACCTATATTTGTAGTGTACTGTATAAGTATTTTAGGTATAAATAAGTGCAATCAGAGAAGTATCAAGTGGGGTTGACTTTTCTGAACAAAAAAAACTACAGACGGGCATCTGTAGTTTTTTTTTGCTTTAATACTAAGAGTAAGTTTTGCTGTAAAATGGTTGATGTTCACTCGTTCACTTTTAATTTCATCCCAATTTTATTATCTGCTTTTTTGTTTGGCATATTCATAAACCCCTTTTATTTTTGTGCCGATAATAATAGCTCGTTACTTTTTTATGTAAAACACTGTATGTTAGTAGTAATAAAGTTAAAAAAAACAACAACTATTTAATGTTTCTGATTTTTAGAATGTTAAAAGAATAATAAACACATTGTTAATTTAACGGAGTATTGAATAAAAGGGGTTTATGAAAAATGGAATTGTATATATGCTTATATCATCGTTATCGTTTGCGTTGATGAATTTGGTAATTAAATTTTTGCATAGATTTCCAACACCTGAACTTATACTTTTCAGAGCCATAATTTCTTTTACATTATCGTATATAGTAATTAAACGTAAAGGATTAAATCCATTAGGAAACAACCGTAAATTACTACTGCTACGAGGTTTTTTAGGCATAACAGCATTAACCTTATTCTTTTTTACCTTACACAAATTGCCAATTTCAACAGCGGTTACAATACAATACTTATCTCCGATATTTACAGCAATTATTGCAATTTATTTTTTAAAAGAACCCATGCAACCAATGCGTTGGGTGTTTTTCTTAATTTCGTTTTTAGGAATAGGAATAGTAAAAGGTTTTAACTCTGATATATCGTGGATATATCTTATTGCAGGGGTTTTATCTGCATTTTCGGCAGGCTTTGCTTATAACGTAATAAGGAAGTTACGAACTACCGACGATACCAATGTTATAATACTGTATTTTCCAATGATGGCAGTACCTGTTATGGCCGTGTGGAGTTATTTTGTATGGGTTACTCCTGTAGGTATTGAATGGTTATTGTTACTTATAGTTGGCTTGCTAACTCAAGTAGGGCAAGTGTTTTTAACCAAAGCACTAACCACATCAAACGCAAATGAGGTAACTATTATGCGCTATTTTGGTATTATTTATGCCTTAAGTTTCGATTATTTTATATTTAACCAAACATTTACCCCAATAGTTTTAGTAGGAATAGCACTAGTTATAATTGGGGTTGTATTAAATTTGAGTTATTATAAAATAAAAAAGTTACTCACCTCGTCTGAACTCCGATAATAAAATACTTGTGGCAATGGCCGCGTTTAAACTCTCGGTTTCTTGGGCTTCTCCAAACTGAGGAATGGTAATTTTATTGGTAATTAATTCCGAAATTTCTTCGGATATACCATTCGATTCGTTACCTATTACAATTACTGAGTTGGTTGTTGTTTGGGTTTTGTAAATATTATCGCCTTCTAAAAAAGCACCATAAATTGGTTTATTAATATCTTTAAGCCTTTGGTATAAATCACAATATTCAACCGATACACGAGATATCGACCCCATTGTTGCCATTATAACTTTCGGATTAAATACATCAACAGTATTTGATGAGCATAAAACTGATTTTACTCCAAACCAATCGGCAAGTCTTATAATCGTACCCAAATTTCCAGGATCTCTTATGTCGTCTAAAGCTAAAATTAATCCATCATTGCTGATTTTGTCATCTGTTTTAGGTATATTAAACAGTGCTAAAACCTGATTAGGTGCTTTTAAATTGCTTATTTTTTTTAATTCTAATTCAGTTATGATATTTATTTTATCTGAATTAATATTATTTAGCTTTGTATAAAATTCAGTTAAAACATACACACTGTGCAGGTTGAGGTTACTGTTTAGTAGCTCACTTACAACTTTTACGCCCTCGGCAATAAATAGGTTGTGCTTGTTTCTACTTTTTTTTTGATTTAATCCCTGAATTAATTTTAGTTGATTCTTGCTAATCATTATTTTTGCTTAAAATTTTTTTATCCCTTGAAGACGTACAACTTTGCAAATATATTATTATTACTGCTGATTGTTATCACTTTCGACTCGTGTATTTCTACCCGACGAGTTAAAGATGGTGAATATCTGCTTGAAAAAAACAAAATTGTTTTAGATGGAAAAAGCACCTACGATACCGAACCCGAAAAATACCTGAAACAAAAACCAAATCAACGTTTTCTTTGGTTCTATCCGTTTTACCTTCATTTGTATAATATGGCTGAAGAAAACCCGGAGGAGTCTTTGGAATTATATGTTCAAAAAAACTATAAAACCATAAATGTTTTAGAAAAAATATTTTCACGCAAAGCTGTTGAAGGCTTAAAAGAAGGATATTTATCGAAACAATATTGGTTTAAAGAAGTAGGAGAGGAGCCTGTAATTGTAAACGAAAAAAAGGTTAAAACATCAAGCAGTCAATTAAATCAGTTTTATAAAAACAAAGGTTATTTTAATTCAACAATATCCGACACTGTAAAGTATATGGTTGATAAGGCCGATGTAAGTTATTTTATTGATTTAGGTAATGCCTATATAATTGACACAATTGAGTATGATATTAATTCGGACTTGATACGTGGATTGTTTGAGCAAGAAAAAAACAACTCGTTTATAGTAAAAGGAAAACAGTATAATCAAAACGATTTTTTTAAAGAGCAGAAGCGTTTAACATATCAATTCCGAAATTCAGGAATATTCGATTTTCAAAACAGATATATTTCGTTTGTTGCCGATACCAATATTGCGGGTCCAAATGTTAATATAAAAATGATTATTTCAGATAAACCCAAGGAAACAAAATCAGGAATAATTTACGTGCCATATACCAAGTATTTTATAAACAAGGTAAATATACATACCGATTTTACTTTCGATAATAAATATGAGCCTATAAAAGATTCGGTAAAGTTTGATGATTATTATTTTTTATCGAAAGAAAAGAACCGATATACGCCAAATATGTTAACAGATGCTATTTTGTTGAAATCAGGAGATTTATATAAAGATGACAACAAAGTAATTACAAACAGGCTTTTAACCGGACTTGGAGTTTTCAGAATTATAGATATAAAAGTACGTAAGGATTTAAAAGATGAAAACAACAACGGAATTATAACTGATATTTTTCTGACACCTCAAAAACGAAATACAACAAAATTTGAAATAGAAGGAACAAACTCTAATATGCTAGGAGTTGGTTTGGCAAGTAATTTTTCGTTTACTAACAGAAACACTTTTGGAGGAACCGAAATTTTTACAATTTCATTAAATGGTATGGTTGGTAATCAAAAAGAAGCGGTAGATGTTAGCAATAGCGTATTCAACGCCTACCAATATGGTTTGCAAGCCAACTTAACCTTTCCTCGATTCTTGCTTCCTTTCGATACTAGAAAGTATGCACCCAAAGATATGAGTCCGAGAACTGTAATTAGTGGATCGATGAATAAACAGTTGAATATAGGGTTGAGTAAAAATAGTAGCAATGCATCAATTATTTATTCGTGGAACGAGTCGGAAACAAAACAGCACAATATTCAGTTATATAATTTACAATATATTAAGTATTTAAATAGTCAGTTCGATTACTTTAATACAAATCCAACCGAAAAAAATAACATAATAAAAGCCCAAGAAAAATTTATAGAGCTTAACCCCGAATATGCAGATGAAGATAATGGGTACGAACTTTACAAAATTATGTTAACCGATGTAGAATTTAGTAAAGAACCCGAATATATACCATTTGTAAACTCTATTGAACGATTTTCGAGACTTACTCAAGATTATTTAATATCATCGTCGTCGTACACTTTTATATATAATAGTCAGCGTAAGGATAAAAAGAAATCGTTTTTGTATTTCAGAGGAAAAGCAGAAATTGCAGGTACAATGTTTTCTATTTTAGATAAATTTAACGCATTGCCAGTAAATAATAGCCTTGATAGTAGTAAAACTGTTTTGGGTTTGCCATTTGCTCAGTTTGCTAAATTCGATTTAGATTTCAGAAAATATTGGAGGTTAAATAGTACCGATAAAATTGCATTCCGATTATTTACAGGTTTCACACTGCCATTTGGAAATTCAAGTACAATACCATTCGAACGTTCTTATTTTTCGGGAGGAGTATCGGATGTTAGAGCCTGGAATCCTTACGACTTAGGTCCTGCTGATGTTAGATATTATCCTTTCGATTATTCGTATGACAAGCTAAAAATTACAACAAGTTTAGAGTATAGAATAAAAGTGTTTAAGCAATTTGATATTGCATTATTTGCCGATGCTGGAAATATTTGGGACATTAACGGAGAAGATGAAACTGTTAATTTTAGGTTTTCGAAATTCTATAAACAAATGGGTGTAGGAGTAGGATATGGACTTAGATATGACTTCAATTTTTTTATATTCCGTTTCGATTTTGCCTTTAAAGCATACGATCCAAGTAAAACTCCAAACTTAAGATGGGTGCTAATGAAACAGTCGTTTTTTAACCCCGTGGTTAATTTTGCAGTAGGTTATCCGTTCTAAATAAAAAAGAGTTATACGTTATAACGTATAACTCTTTTTTAATATTGTAGATGTTAGTTAGTTTTATATACTTGTTTTAAATCCAAATTTTAAGGCAGTATAATCATAGTTTTCATTTTTGTCAAAAAAGTTCGACATATTGTATTGCGTAAATATGCTTATTGATTTGTATCCTATTTCCGATTGAACTCCATAATTAAATGGATTTACAAAAAATCTATTTCTAACAGTTGCTTTTGTAAAATCGCCATATTTATCTTTATAAGTTAGAGTTTGCCAAGTGTACCACCTAACACCGGCATAAGCTCCAATTCCTATTTTAAATGATTTATCTGTTTTTTTCTCGCTAAAATCAAGCTGAAACATTACAGGTAATTCCATGTATAAATTTCTAATTCCAGAATATAGTAGGTTTCGTTCTATATCATCGTGTGAGTATGTAGGTTTTCCTTCATTTTTTTTAAGTAAATAATCTCCTTTAACTACATAATTAGCCCATTTCAAACCCAAACCGTACTTAATATACATTACGCTTTTATTACCAAACATTCTAGTTTTACCATTAAACGAAAAACCTATGTGTAACGATGGCCATAAATCTAATTCAGGGTAATTAACATCACTTTTTTTATTGTTTTTTGATAAAAAAGTATCAAAACCGTAGTCAATGTCAAGTATAAACCTTGTTCTTGGTTTGAATATTGAATAATCAATAGTATCAATATTTACGTTTATTATTACTTCTTGAGCTATTGAGTGGCTAGTATAAAAGAATAAAATGGAGATAATAAAATTAAGATATTTCATAAGTAATTTACATTTTGGGATTGTGTAAATAATGTAGGAATTATTATTAACAATAAGTGTTTTTTAACTCTGTTATTATGCTATTTTAGCATAACTAAACTAAAAAATAATAATATGAAAAATTTATTTACTGCAGTTTTTGTACTTTTTGCTTTAGGGGCAACAGCACAAGACAAAATTATTAAAGCAGGAGGAGATGAAATAGTTGATTGTATTGTAACCGAGGTTGGAGAAACTGATGTTAAATATTATTATACTAAAAATGATAAACTTACGTTTTCTATCGAAAAATCAGAATTAGATCGTATAGAATTCGAATCGGGAGAGGTTAAGAAAATTATCCGCTACCAATTAAAAGGTAGTAAGTTTTATGCAGAGCAAAGAGACATGAGTATTAAACTTGATGTTTTATCTCCATTTTTTGGATCTGCTGTTGAAATTTCTTTCGAAAAAAGTGTAAAACAAGGACGATCTTGGGAGACTTCTTTAGGATTAATTGGTTTGTCGAAAGATTTAGATGGAGTGTCTCCGATGGGAGTTTTTGTAAAAGGAGCTTATAAATACATGAGAAAGCCTGATTTTTATGAAAAGAAAATGCAATACGGACACATACTTAAAGGAACTTATATAGCTCCTGAAATAGGCGTTAGATATGTAAATTACGATTCATATAACGATTATTCTAAAAAAGGAAGATCGGAAGATAGAGAAGCACTTGATGCAGGAGCTAAAATTCCAAGAAAATCGGAGCTAGGATTAGGACTAATGATAAAATTAGGACATCAAATGGTTTTTGATGATGCTATTTTGATTGATGCTTACATTGGTGGTGGTTACGGATTTAGTAACGATTCGGGATACAACCCATACTATGGATTTATGGTAGGAGATAGTAATTTACCTATTGGATTTACTGCTGGTTTAAGAGTTGGTTGGGTTCTGTAATTTACTTTAATAACTATAAAATAAAAAAAAGAGTAATAACAACATTGTTATTACTCTTTTTTTTATACGGTTAATTTTAATTGTAATTATATGTTTTGCAATTAGTTAATTAACTTATTAAGGTTTTTAATATTGATGCAATAAAATATCTATCATAAATCATAAATAACTGTTGTTTTACTTTTTTATATTTGCGCCGATTGATTAATTATTTAAACTAAAAATTTAATATGATTTTAGTTTTTTAATGAACTCAAAAAAACATTTAGCCCAATAAAACAAAAGAAGTTAACAGCTATAAAAATTTATTATAATGGAATTAAAAAGAGTATTACTTAAATTAAGTGGAGAGGCACTTATGGGTAACCGTCAGTATGGAATAGATCCTGAGCGTTTGGCAGAGTATGCCGAAGAGATTAAAGAAGTGTTAGAGCTTGGTGTTGAAATTGCTATTGTTATTGGTGGTGGAAATATTTTTCGTGGAGTATCTGGTGTAGCTGATGGCATGGACAGAGTTCAGGGAGATTATATGGGTATGCTTGCAACTGTAATTAACGGTATGGCTTTACAGTCGGCGTTAGAAAATGCAGGTGTTGAAACTCGTTTACAAAGTGCTGTTGAGATGGATAAAATTGCAGAGCCGTATATTAAACGCAAAGCTGTACGTCATTTAAACAAAGGTAGAGTAGTAATACTTAGTGGAGGAACAGGAAACCCTTACTTTACAACCGATACAGGTGCAACTTTACGTGCTGTTGAAATTAATGCCGATGCAATATTAAAAGGTACAAGAGTTGATGGTATTTACACTGCCGATCCTGAAAAAGATAAAACAGCCACTAAGTACGAAAATATTACTTACGATGAGGTAATGCAAAAAGATTTGAAAGTAATGGACTTAACAGCTTTTGCATTGAGTAAAGAAAATGAGCTACCTATTATAGTGTTCAATATGAATGAAAAGGGTAACTTGAAAAGATTGCTTGAAGGCGAAAAAGTTGGTACTTTTGTTGGAAAGTAAATAACCGCATAAAAATTCTGTTAGATATAAAAAACAATTATGGAAGAAGAAGTATCGTTAGTAGTAGAAACAGCCCAAGAGGAAATGCAGTCTGCTATAGAACATTTAAAAAAACAATTTGTTAATATTAGAGCTGGAAAAGCGTCGCCAGTAATGTTAAATAGCGTAGTTGTTGACTATTATGGGTCTATGACTCCATTGGCACAGGTTGCAAATGTTAATACTCCTGATGGTAGAACTTTAAGTATTCAGCCATGGGAAAAAGCTATGATTGATCCTATTGAAAGAGCTATTATAAACTCTAATTTAGGATTTGCACCAATGAATAATGGTGATGCAATTATAATTAGTATTCCACCTCTTACAGAAGAGCGTCGTAGAGATTTGGCTAAACAAGCTAAATCCGAAACTGAGAAAACTAAAGTTGTTATCCGTAACTATCGTAAAGATGCAAATGGAGAAATTAAAACTTTAGAAAAAGATGGACTTGGAGAGGATGCAGCTAAAGATGCTGAAGCTACTATCCAAAACTTAACTCATAAGTTTTCTAAAGTTGCCGACGAGTTAGAAAAAGAAAAAGCAGTAGAAATAATGACTGTATAGTTATATTGTATTTTGTTAAAGTACAGTACTTTAATGTTAAAAGTTGCGCTAAGTTGATGTAATATTAACATGGCGCAGCTTTTTTTTATTAATACACTTATAATTTGGAGGATAATAGTTAATTTTGCACCGTTTTTAATATTATACAGAATAAGCAAAGATATGTGGAGAGGAGTAACCAGAATAATATTGAGATATAGGGTATTAATACTTGTTGTTATTGCGTTGTTAACTGTATTTGCATACACTCAAACAAAAAACATTAAGTACTCTTATGAAGAAGCTAAACTGTTGCCAGATGATGATGTAACTAGTGTAAATTATCAGAAGTTTAAAAAAATGTTTGGAGAAGAAGCCACCATGATTGTTATGGGTACTTCCGATTCGATGATATATACTCCTGAAATGTTTAAAAAATGGGATCAACTATCAAAAGACATTTCAAACCTTAAGCCTGAAGATTTAATTGAGTTTACTACCAATAAAAAAGCTCCGCGGGCAGTATTAGCCGATGGCGAAAAGCTTATAAAAGGAGTAATATCGGTATCTAGTATGAAGGTGCTTGAAAAGGATAAGGAAAACAAGAAGTTTAATATGATTCCTTTGCTTGATAGTTTGCCTACTACAACCGAAGAAATAAGCGCAATGCGCGAAAAACTTTATTCTTTGCCTTTTTACGAAAAACTATTATATAGTAAAGAATCGGGTCTTATTACAACTTCTATTATAATAAATCCTATTGTACTTAATTCTGAAACCAGGGTTGATTTAGTAAAGGCAATAAAACAAGAGATTGATAACTTTGAAGCAGAAACAGGAATAGATATACATATTTCGGGTATGCCATATATTCGAACATATAATTCGGCAACAATAATAAAAGAAGTAAGTAATTTTGTTTACTTAGCAATGCTGATTACGGCATTCATCTTTTTCTTGTTTTTCAGGTCGTTTTCAGCAACATTAATAGCTGCAATGGTGGTTACAATTGCTGTTGTTTGGTCTTTCGGAACAATTGGTTTTTTTGGATATAATATTACAATACTTACCGGATTAATTCCGCCACTAATTATTGTAATTGGTTTTCCTAATGTAATATTTTTGTTGAATAAATTTCATCAAGAATATGCTTTACATGGAAATAAAATAAAATCAATTTCTCGTATTGTAACAAAAATAGGAAACGCAACATTACTTACAAACACAACTACAGCATTAGGATTTGGAACTTTTATTTTTACAAATAGTGATGTAATGAAAGAGTTTGGTATTGTGGCTTCTATTAACATTTTAGGAGTTTTTTTGTTGTCAATATTATTGGTGCCAATAATTTATAGCTTCAGAAGTGTGCCTAAAAAAAGACATCTAAAACATTTAGATAAGCAATGGACAAAATGGCTTGTTGATTGGGTGCTTAAGGTTACACAAAACAACAGACCTACAATTTATGCAGTGTCCATATTTGTTTTGGTGCTTAGTATTGTAGGAATGTATCAAATGAAAATTTCGGGAAGTATTATTGATGATATGCCTAAAGGTGCCGAATTTTATAAGGATATAAAGTATTTCGAAAATGAGTATGAAGGAGTAATGCCTCTTGAAATACTAATTGATACGCGCAAAAAAGGAGGGGTTTATAAAGCTTCAACACTTAAACGTATTGAAAAAATGGGAGATTTTTTACTTGAAGAACCTGGGCTTTCAAAATCATTTTCAATTGTTAATCTTATAAAATATTCGAAACAAGCATTTTATAATAATAATCCAAAATACTATCAGCTTCCAACAACTCAAGAAAGGTCGTTTATATTAGATTATGCTAAAAATTCAACTGAAGGTAAAGATGGAGCAGCTAATCTCGAAAGTTTTGTAGATTCAACAGGTCGATATGCACGTATTACCCTTATGATGCAAGATATGGGTACCGATCAGATGGAGGTTATAGAAGTTACTTTACAAAAAGAACTCGACAAAGTGTTTCCGAAAGAACATTTCGATGCTGTATTAACAGGTGGAGCATTGGTGTTTTTACAAGGAACTCACTATTTAGTTAAAAATTTACTTATATCTTTAGGATTAGCAATTTTAATAATATCATTAATTATGGCTTGGATGTTCCGATCGCCAAAAATGATATTGATATCGTTAATTCCAAATTTACTACCATTGCTTATTACAGCTGGATTAATGGGCTTTTTCGGAGTACCAATAAAAGTATCAACAATACTAGTGTTTAGTATTGCATTTGGTATTTCGGTTGATGATACAATCCATTTCTTGGCAAAATATCGTCAAGAATTAGTAGCCAATAAGTGGAATATAAAAGTATCGGTTTTAGGAGCAATAGAAGAAACAGGGAAAAGTATGTTTTATACATCAATAGTTCTGTTTTTCGGTTTCCTAACATTTACTCTATCTAGTTTTGGAGGTACAAAGGCACTAGGTAGTTTAGTGTCGTTAACATTATTAGTAGCAATGATTGCTAACTTAGTATTGTTACCGTCGTTACTTTTATCGTTAGCAAAACGTATTACAAATAAAGAAGATTTTAAAGAGCCAATAGTTGCTTTAGATGATGATTTAAATACGGAATTAGATGATAAACTTGACGATGAGTTAGACAATGATTTAAAAGATATTAAATAAGTTGTTGGCTTTTTATAGAATAAAAAAATATTACTTTTGTAGCCATCTATTTTATTAGGTGTCTAATGAAATAATTCTAAAGAATAATTAATATTCTTATACCATATATAATTATGAATATGAAACGCACCAAGGTTGTAGATTTAATAAATACATCTACGCCAACAGAAGTATTAGTTAAAGGATGGGTTAGAACATTCCGAAGCAATAGATTTATTGCTTTAAATGACGGATCGTCGATTGAGAACATACAATGTGTTGTTGATTTTGAAACACTTGAAGAGTCGGTGTTGAAAAAAATTACAACAGGTGCTGCTGTGTCAATAAACGGTACTTTAGTTGAAAGTAATGGAAAAGGACAGAAAGTAGAAGTTCAGGTTTCTACAATTGAAATTTTAGGAGAGTCTGATCCTGAAAAATATCCATTACAGCCAAAAAAGCATTCTTTAGAATTTTTAAGAGAAATAGCACACCTTCGTCCACGTACAAACTTATTTGGAGCCGTAATGCGTGTTCGTCATACTTTGGCATATGCAGTGCATAGTTATTTTAACGAAAAAGGTTTTTTCTACTATAACGCACCAATAGTTACAGGTTCTGATGCTGAAGGAGCAGGGGAGATGTTTCAGGTTACAAATCTTGATTTAAAGAATGTGCCTAAAACCGAAGAAGGAAAAGTTGATTTTTCTCAGGATTTCTTTTCAAAAGCAACAAACCTTACAGTGTCGGGTCAATTAGAAGCCGAAACTGCAGCAATGGCATTAGGTCAGGTTTATACTTTCGGTCCAACATTCCGTGCCGAAAATTCAAACACATCTCGTCACTTAGCCGAATTCTGGATGATTGAGCCAGAAATGGCATTTGTAGAGTTAGCCGAAAACATGGATGTGGCAGAAGAGTTTATTAAGTATATAATTAAATATGCTTTAGAGCACCGTAAAGAAGATTTAGAGTTTTTAGATAAAAGATTAGCCGACGAAGAAAAAACAAAGCCTGCTAAAGATAGAGGCGATATGGGATTAATTGAAAAATTAAACTTCATATTAGAAAATAACTTTAAGCGTGTTAGTTATACCGAAGCAATTGATATTCTTAAAAATAGTAAACCAAACAAAAAGAAGAAATTTAAATACCTTATTGAAGAATGGGGTGCTGATTTACAATCAGAGCACGAAAGATTCTTGGTAGAAAAACACTTTAAATGTCCGGTAATTTTATTCGATTATCCAGCAAAAATTAAAGCATTTTACATGCGCTTAAACGATGACGGAAAAACAGTAAGAGCAATGGATGTTCTGTTTCCTGGTATTGGAGAAATAGTAGGAGGATCGCAAAGAGAAGAGCGTTTAGACGTTTTAATGGCTAAAATGGAAGAATTAGGAGTTGATAAAGAAGAACTTTGGTGGTATATTGATACACGTAAGTTCGGAACAGCTCCACACTCAGGTTTTGGTTTAGGATTTGAAAGAATAATTCAGTTCGTAACCGGAATGGGTAATATTAGAGATGTAATACCTTTTCCACGTACACCACAAAGCGCCGATTTTTAAAACTTAGCGTAATTTTATATAAACAAAAAGCCTGCACAATATTATTGTGCAGGCTTTTTGTTTTTGTAATAATACCAATTACAAAAACAAACTACTCATTAAAAATATTATTATAAATATTGTAATAAGTGATGCTTTTTACGAGATCAGGATTATTATGCTTTATCAAAAATAATATACGAGTTTTTATCCTATTATTTGAAATAGTTTTTCTACGATGTTTTAAACTTGATTTATTCTTTATTACTGTAAATGTTTTTTACGTGCAATTTGAGGTGAATTTGGTATAGGAGGTATTATACTGATATTTAGGTATTTTAGTTTTTTAATATATTTTTTAAGTGTGAAATACGTCGTTAAGAAACAAGCTTTTTAATAATGCTAAACTGTAGTTTATCATGTTTAAATTAAACTTACTGATACATAGATAGTTGTGTTAAGTAATTAATTGTAACTCAAACGGCTTTTATAATAATAATTTTATATGTTTGGTGCAACTAAAACAAAACCCAAATACCGTACCAAATGTATATTGTAATAATTGATAACATTCTGGAAGAAGCCAGAGTTTATGAGAATTTAACAGTATTAACTACTGACCTCGATATTAATTCGTGGACATTAACAAACTTTTTCTCTCGTAATAAAGGAATTTTTTATAGCAGAGGAAGTTTAACAGTAATTAAAGCCCCAGTAATAGATCGTAAGTTTCTAAAAGCCCTACACGATAAGTCGTCAGACGTATCAGGTTTTAAATTAAATAAAGACCAAAGAGATTTGTTAGAATTGCGTAGAAACAAAGAGGATACAACAAAAAAGATCGAATGGGCAGTATAAAACTACTCTTCTAATGAGAGTAATTTTAACTCTCAAGTAAAATCAATTAATGTAAAGCCACTAAACTCAATGATTATTTGTTGTGCTTTAGCGGCTTTCTTTTTATATGAGTACGTTGTATTTATTTCCGCTATCCATAACAATACTGTGTGGTAATTTTAAACTATCACATAAAAAGAATAGTAAATATAGATAATAAGGGCGTGCCCAATATAAATTACCTTCACTATCGTTCATGGTAATTTATATTGGATCGGGCTATCACTCATACTCCTCGC